>PEZG01000042.1 GCA_002774185.1 Candidatus Roizmanbacteria bacterium CG09_land_8_20_14_0_10_41_9
CTAGGAGCGCTTACTAGTTCTTTCAAATCATATGGACAAAAGACTATCAAAACAATTCATAGATCAGCAAAGAAAAAAGATGGAGGAGGACAAGAAGAAAATTCTCCTCCATATAGAGGAGCTTAAAAAGAACGATCCGTTCTCTGATCCGGATCACGCATCAGATAATGCGGCAGTGGATACCGACGTTAGGGAACAGGTAGGACATGATACGATCGAGGCGCAGATAAAAGATCTCCAAAGGCGTATCCTCGATATTGACCTTGCGCTGAAAAAAATTCTGAAAGGGACCTACGGAATATGCGAAAAGTGTGGCGAGCCCATTCCGCTTCCAAGAATCGAGTTAATTCCAGAGGCCCGTTTCTGCGTTGTGTGCGAAGAACAACTGAGAAAGTAAGATCTTTTGATTTTTCTGCCCCATCTCCATATACTTTTTAATATGGTCGATATTCCAGTTTCAACCATATTAAACTATTTCCTTTTCCTCTTGTTCCCTTTCCTATTCGGACTCGGAGCAAAAAAACTAAAGATCTCTCCCATTGTGGGATACATCATTGGAGGGTTATTCCTAGGCAACTTTTTTGAAGGGTTTTTTTCAAAAGAAGTCATCAACCACTTTGCCTATTTCGGTATTATCATCCTTCTGTTTACCATAGGGCTTGAAATGAACTTTGCCCGAATCCTTGCTGTGAAGAAATTTATCATCTTCGGTGGAACTCTCCAAATTATCTGTTCGATCATCTTTATATGGATTGTCAGTCTTTTTTTTAAATTTACCCTTCTCCAATCGTTCCTGATTGGGATTGCCCTTTCCTCGTCGTCAACGACTCTTGTTGCCAAAATCATCCAGGACAGGGGAGAGGAGAACTCATTCATCGGGGAGATTGCGCTGGGGATCCTTATGTTTCAAGACATCGCGTTCATCCCATTCTTGATCCTGTTCTCGTCCATTACAAGTCAATCCACCTCATTTAGTCAGGTAGCGCTGAAGATACTCGTCAGCGTTATTACTTCTATATGTATACTATTAGTCCTATTCTATATTGGGAAATCGGTTATCCCACGTATGTTGGATCGAGTGGCGCGGGTATCGCGGGAGCTCCTCAATGTATTCCTCATCGTATTCATTTTTTTTATCACCTTCCTTTCGCTTGCGCTCCATATTCCCATTCTGATCGGGGTGTTCGTGGCGGGGATTCTTGTGGCTCAATCCGTAGAACACCAGCATATTTTTTGTGAGATGAGACCTTTTCGGGACGTATTGGCCGTAGTCTTCTTTGTCTTTATCGGGATGAACATAAAAATACCCCTCATCCAGACCGTGATCCCCAGTATTTTTCTTTTTACCTTCCTAGTGATTTTTGGAAAGGCCCTAATCATCCTTCTCATCTTTCTCTGCTTCCGGTTTCACTCCAAGACCTCTTTTTCTCTTGCTACCTATTTATTTCAGATAGACGAAGATGCGTTTATCCTCATGTCTGTAATGGTTGCCAATAAGGTGATATCACCCGAAGGATACCTTTTTATCATAACATCGGTTCTCATATCGTTGGTAATAACACCCTTATGGATTCAACACAAAGATGGCTCGTATGTATTCATACGTAACATGATCAAAAAGACCCTGCCATTTTTAGACCGTTTTATCAGTCATTCACTTGACCGCGATAGTTCTCCAATCGATGTCCTAAATATAAAAAATCACATTGTTATCTGTGGATACGGACGGATAGGGAGTCATATAGGAAGAGTTCTTCTCATATCAAATATACCGTTTGTCGCCATCGACTATAACTTTCACACCGTAGAGAAAGCAAAGAAGGAGGGTGTGAATATCATCTACGGTGATCCGAGCGACGTCGATATCCTAGATTACGCACAGGTGGAGGATGCTCGGGTTCTCATCATGGCTGTTCCGGATCGTAATGCGCAAGAGATGATCATCCTGAATGCGAAAAAATTAAACCCGAACATTTTTACGATCAGTCGCGTTCATAAAAAACTCGATCACCTAAGGATGAGGGACTTAGGCGTTGATATGTTGATCCAGCCGGAAATTGAAGCGTCTGTCTCCATCATTAAAAAAGTACTCCTTCTTTACCATGTTCCCAAAGAGGAAATCATTGGACGAATCCGGGGTTTGAAATTGGAACATGGACTCGTATAGGGCGAATCTTATGAGAAAGCGATACGTATTTTTTTTTATCGGGTTTATTGGCCTTGTCTACTTTATCTACTGTACAGTTCGTACATCCGTATTTATCCGTAATCAGGACAGGGTAAATATGGTGTTTTATGGGCGAATCTCTGTATTCTATTCATTCGGACAAGATAATGTAAATTACGTGGTTCCCTTCTCTTCTCAAATAGAGTTTCTCGTTCCCGGAGGGTATGGATACTATAAGGTAGGAGCACTGGGGAAATTAGTATCTCTGGAACGAAAGCCGGATCTATTTAGGAGGGCATTTAGTGTCAATACGTCCTCATTTGTTGACATTTACTTCTATCCTAGAAATCCTATAGTATATTACGATCCCAGCGGTTCGTCGTATGAATTGCCAACAGTATCTGACATATTTTTTTCTGCCACAAACGGATCATTCTTGGACAGACTATTCGTATGGTATTACTTTTTAAATAAGAACAAAACCCAATTCGAAGGTATAGCGGATTTACCAATAAAAAAGGAGATGCAACGGGTATTTTTTGATAGGGAAGAGTTCTTCAAGCTGTATCAAGGATATTTTTATAAAAAGTCCTATAGAAAAGAAAAGAATACTGTTCAACTTATATATACAAAGAGCTTTAAAACTGCAGAATTAATCAGCCAACTATTGGAAGGGGAGGGGATCCGGGTGGTTGATATATCTCTTCGGGAAAAACCAGTTCCACCGACATGTCTGATATCCCAGAACACTCGCCCTGTGAGTCGAACCACAGAGATGTTGCGGATATTTTTCGCTTGCAAACTCGGCAACGAGTCGTCAGAGATATCTGATATACTATTCGTGCTAGGTCCCTTGGAAGAGGAATTCCTAGTAGAGTAGAAAAACCTATGATATGGATTTTTATCGGAATAGGGGGATTGTCACTCTTCATTGCTATGCGGTCTATGAAGGATTTCCATATGCCACAAGAGCTAACTCGACTATTGAAGGGGACTAGGATCCACGGGACTATTGTTTTTTTTAAGGAAAAAATTCGACACTATTCTTCCTCATCCTCGTCCTGATCATCCGTATGATAGGGGATATATTCCTTTTCCTCATTTGTTAGATCCTCTGCGAGCCGATTCAGGTCATTTTCTGCGATTTCTCTATCGTCGGATTCTTTTGTTGCCTCCTCTTCTTGCGACATTTCATCGAGGTTCGACTGGATGTCGTAGGGGAATGAGGTGTATCGATTCACTCTCGTACCCTTTTTCTCTTCCTTTATGAAAATGACAACCCGATTTAAATTCGCCTCCTTAATATGCGCGCTGAATTCACTTCCGGCTTTAAGGAAGATGATGAGCCGTTTAGATACGTCGTCTGGTAACGATCCTACGTATTCATTTCCTTTCGTCCTTGCCTCAATCCTCCTTTTTTTTGACTTCAAGAAAACTTCCTGTCCCACCATCAATTGAGCTAGTATATTTTTTTGACCCGGGTTTACCAGGATAACGCTTTTTGTTTTACCCGGTATCTCCAAGAATAAGCTGGGATCTAAGCTGATGTTTTTTCCCATATCCCCATTTCCCTTTTTGGTTTCAAGGATCGAGATCCGTTCCAGATTCTCTTTTGCTACTCGGTTGGAGGGTTGCAGCCTTAGCGCGCGTTTATAATATATTTTTGCTTGATCCATCTTTTCCACTTGGATAAAAGCAAAGCCTAATCTCAATAACGCATCGATGTTTTTTTTGTCCGTTTTCAAGATGGATTCATTGTGTATGATGGCGTGTTCCCATGCGCTATTTATCGCAGCATCGATTGCTTTTTGCTCGAGGATTTCAATTGGATCCATACGGAATATGTCATACCCCTTCGTCCCGATTACGGGACTACGGTAGGTATAATACCAACCGTAGCTATCAAGGTGGTATTGTAAATCATTGATAGCGAAGTGGTATTAAAAAGTATATTTTAAATTCATCAAATGTCAAGTATAATAAGGACGGTATGTCGGGTCATTCTAAGTGGGCAAACATAAAAAGAAAAAAAGAGGCGAATGATAAGGTACGAGGAAGTATTTTTTCCAAATTGTCTCGACTTATTACTCTGGCGGTTTTAGATGGAGGAGGGATTACCGAACCCGAACATAACGTAAAACTTCGCATGGTGATCGAAAAGGCAAAGGCTTCGAACATGCCCAAAGACAATATCCAGCGGGCCATCGAGAAGGGGACAGGTCCCAATAAGGCGTTACTGAAAGAAGTGTTGTATGAGGCGTTTGCGCCCGGAGGGGTAGCCCTTATGATTCTCGCAACTACGGACAATTCAAACCGTACCCTACCCGAAATACGAAGTGTCTTGGAGAGGGGCGGGGCAAAATTGGGGGTGCAGGGTTCGGTTTCCCACTTGTTTCAAAAGTGCGGACTCGTAACATTTGAGAAAATAAATACCACGCAGAACGAGGTCCTTTCATTCTCGGAAAAGATGGGCGCGATAGACATTGATGAAGATCAGGATAATTTCTATATATATATTCCATTTGAGAACTTAGGTAAAGTGAAGGGGGGGGAGATGGATTTCGGGCCTACCTCTAAAGTACGAATCGATGAGGAGTCAAAAGCGAGAAGTCTTCTGTTGCTGATCGAAAATCTGGAAGCACTGGATGACGTCCAAAAAGTATTTGGAAATTTCGATATGCCCGAACCTCTCATCCATAAAATTAGTTCATCCCTATGATATCCGTGATCCTTTTTATTGAAAAAAAAGCGCGTTCCATTGAGAAACGGTATCGGTTCACACTTTCCACCCTACTCGTGGCAGGAGTGATGTTTGTTTCTACATTTTTCAGGTTTGATACGGCAATGTATTTCATTCCCATCTTCATATTGGTAGCATATGTCGCAACCTATTTCTCAGTGTTGGAAGGAATTGAAAAGATTGAATGGTTTATGTTGTTCCTCATGCCCGTTGCCCTTTTGATATCTTTTTACTTTTTTTATTTTCTTTTTCCGGTCCGCTGGCTTACAAGATTACCATTTCTGATAGTTTTTGCGGTTTCCGTCTATGCGATTCTTCTTAGCTCGAATATCTTCAACGTTGGGGTAGAGAAGAGCCTTCAATTATATCGTGCAGCTTTTTCTGTGAATTACCTCTATCAAACCCTTATTATGTTCCTTACCCTCAATGTAGTTTTCTCCCTCAATCTTAATTTCGCACTGAATGCTCTTATCGTGTTTGCCATTTCATTTGTTCTAAGTCTCCAACTCTTTTGGACGATTAAATTAAAGCTGTCTGTTGAGCGAGAGATTGTTTATTTTGCGTTCTTCCTGAGTTATCTCCTATCGCAGGTGGCGCTAGCTTTATCGTTCGTTCCCCTAAATACCTCTATTTTCGCATTATTCCTAACCGCCTCCTATTACAGCCTTGCCGGTCTCATGTATACCCATCTTGACCAGAGGCTTTTCAAGGAAACGATGAGAGAATATCTCATTGTGCTGGGGTTTGTTTTGTTAATTGTATTGTTATCCTTGAACTGGTAGAAAAAAAGGGCACACCAAGAAACAGGGGAGAGGGGAGGAACTCTTCGTACGGACGTGTAATAAATATCCTATAGTATTTGAAATACTATAGGATAATAATTACGTACGTTCGTGATATATTTAGATAAATTTATCCGCATTAAATTTTACTGCTAAAACTACAAGAACTTTGAGGCCAATTTCATATGTTTAGATTTCCACTACGCTCCAAAGGTAGGCTGTGGCATATGTGGATAACCTATGCTTGCTTAGCTCCAGAATTCATATTCCAGATTGATTTAACAAGCTAAATAAAAACCTTAGTTAAACTATATAGAGGACGAATCCAGAGAAATGTGAGGCTAAAGATCATAATTTAGATTAATATGACAATCCAAACCTGTGTTCTCCAAGCAGTGGCCATCTGTTATGAGTAGCCTCGGAAATACACATTTAGACAGTTGCGATGCTCTAAATGTGAATAAATTCCCGCACGCGATATAGAATATCTCGAAGAATTTAGCCTCGAAAATATAGATTTGGATTGATATACCAATCTAAATTTATACATGCACAAATCCACAGAGAAGCGACACTCTCGATATCTATAATCGTACATTCCGCGTGAATAGAGAGTGGAACTTGAGTATTGTTTATCTGAAAAACAAGAGCTATCCGGAGAGGGTACCCCTACATACATCCCCTTAAAAGGGGTCTAGAATTGATTGTAGGAGGGTTTGGATTTTAGGAGTATCCGCAGATTAGGGAAGCTGGGTATCCAACGTCGTAAATTGTATCTTTTACGACGTCAACCGTGGCTACTACCGGAGGAGTGTTCCTTTTTAGATTTTTTAAAAAATATATTTTTTCATTTATTTTTATAAATTATTTATTTTTCCCTCCTTATCTTCTAATTCTCTGTTTTTTTCCATGCCCTTAAAAACCGTCTTTTTGAGTCCCTTCCCAGGAAGCTGAAAATGATGTTTATAGCGTCTTGACGGTTAAAACTCTTCTCTACTCCGGCTCATGCCCCTTTATTTTACGATAGAGTAGTATAATCATTTGTATTGTATGAGGCGATACCTTACCCATGGACTTTTTTTTCTACTGGGTGCTACCCTATCGCTTGGCATTTCGCATTTTTCTAATGCGCGCAGCGTATTGAATAATAAAAATTTATTCGCAAAACAGACCCCGGAGGTGATTGCTCCTTATTATGATCCTGAAGTATTTCTCAAACCCGAGGGTTTAACGAATTCTAGCTCGCGCAGCGCCAAACTAAAAATTCCGATCATCATGTACCACTATGTGGAACAGGTAAAAGATCACGGGGATTTCGTCCGAAAGAGTCTAAATATTAATCCCCATCTATTCGAACAACAGATTGTGAATTTAAAGGAACAGGGATACAGTGATTATTTCGTCAAGGATATCCCTGACATTCTCGCGGGCGTTGTGAATTATGCCAGTAGTAGCGCGGTGTTGACATTTGACGACGGGTATGAGGATTTTTATACCGTTGTATTCCCTTTGTTAAAGAAATACAACATGAGGGCAACCGTGTACATAGCGTATAACTTCATCGGAAAAAAGGGATTTCTAACAGAGAACCAAATAAGGGAGCTTATTGAGAGTGACCTGGTTGAAATAGGATCGCACACGCTGGATCATGTTTCCTTGAAATCCGCACGTCCTGATGTAGCAAAAGAACAAATATTTGGGAGCAAGGAAAAACTTGAGGAGCGGTTCGGCATCAAGATTAAGACATTTGCCTATCCGTATGGATCGTTTGATGCCGCGGCGGAAAGACTCGTGAAGGAGGCGTCGTACTCTGCGGCAGTCTCGGTGATCCCGGGAAGTCTGCAATCCCAAGATAACCTGTTTTACCTGTCACGCATCCGTCCCGGACTCTTCACAGGTACTACGGTTGATTCGGCACTGAAGGAATACGAGCATTAGACTCCAAGAATTCCCGGATTTGAGAAGCGTAGTATCCCCACTTGGTTTCGGGAAGGACGGATCCGATCCGAACCATGATTTCCGCAATCACTTCCTCCTGGTCTTGTTTTTTGATTGGTTCCTCAAGAACGATGGGTTCAGCTATATGCAGGCGTGGTCCGGATCTGAGATTCACATTATTCCTTTTGAATGGCCGATCATACGTTATTCCAATGGGGATAAGAATCCAAGGAGCAATTTGACGCATAAAAAAACCGATCCCAGGCTCGGCTTTTTGGAGGGCGGAATGTTCCTTTTCGCTTCGATGTCCTTCAGGTGCGATAAGCAAGGTAAAAGGACCATTTTCATGCATTTCATGCACCTTCCGGACAAAGCGTGAGTACGAGCGTTGCGCCTGTTCCTGGGTATATCCATACCGTGGATTCCCGACTTGATACGCTTGGATTATGCTCGCTTTTTCATACTGGAATACTGGTGCACCCAATACGTATGCCGTCGCAAACACGGGATTATTAAAAAACTTCGTGTGATACTCCGATGCCGGAACCAGAATTTGCCTTTGATTAGGGTCAACGAGTTGCCTATATGCACTAAGGACTGCAACAGGATCACCATAAGCACTATGATTAAATGCTAATCCGATGTTAAAATCAGCGGGCATTGAGCGTACTATGCCGAGGTAGTTGTGTGGATCTTTAACTGTCGGCGGCGGACGGAAACAGTGCTCAACGAAACAAACCATGTTTTCTCGAAAACTCTCTGTAAATCTACTCATAGTAAAGCCTCAAACCTTTCGTTTCCACCGGGTAAGGGTTTCGATCAGCCATGTGATCGCGTACGCTCCTGATACGGGCTTATCCATGGTAAACTGGTAATTGCTTTGGAATCCTCCAAATCCTTTCTTAAATAGGGTGAGACCTGCCCAGGGGTGACTCTGAGAATCGTTTGGTGCGATTCCCCAAAAGTTATAAAACCGGCATCCTCGTTTTTTTGCTTCGCAAATCCCCTCCCACTGAAGTAGGTATGGAGCCGGAATCTTATCGTGGACGGAGGCACCTTGGTGATAGAATGCAGTGGAATCTGTGAAAATGATAAGAGCGGCTGCTTTAGTGGTCCTATCAACTTTCCCAAACAGGAAAAGGGCGCGACCTGTCTTTAAAAATTCCTCAAACTCGCATCTGATGTATTGGGCTGAAAACGGAGTGAATCGTTCGCGTGCCGCAGTTTTCCCATATATCTTCATAAAATCCTCAACGGCTTTGTTATCAGTCCGCTTCTCAATGACAACGCCGCTCTTTGTTGCTTTTCGAATGAGGTATCGTGTAGTTTTCCTCATGTCTGTCAGAAGTTCATCCTCGTTTTTATCCAGGGTAAGTCTCCACACATGCTCCGCGTGCATGTAAAGAGGCGCTTTCCTGAATCCGAGTTTCGCAAATACCTTTTGATGCTCTGGTGAATCCTCCAGCAGCGGCGATATCCGTATAAATGAAAACCCCTCTTTTCTTGCAATCAATGTAAGATGTCTAGTGATTATTCTTAAATAATTTTGAACCTTGAATTTTGAACTTTGAACTTGCATGATGGGTCCCTGCGGAACAAACAAAAAACTTCCCCGTTTTGCGCGTATTTTTATCACAAGGGCTATTGTAATTAGGTGTTTGTTTTCAAGTATCCCCAGACGAAGGACGTCGTATCCAAGACGCTTTTGGAACTCTCCCCATTCCCAGGATTGGAGGAACGTTGGGGAACCGTTTTTATTGAAGAAAGCTTCCCATTTTGACCGCGAAGAAATATTTGTTATAATAAGCGCCATAGTACGCCATATATTATAATCGATTTTTATCAAGTTCATATGAGGATTGCAGAAGCATTACAACCTCCGGGATTCTACGACGGAGAAGGCCATAGAATTCCTGTACTTACACGGAAAATAACGCTGCCTCGACAGACGATGTTACCTCAAGAGTTGGGTATTTATGCGGTTATCGCAGAGTGTCTGCGAGGTTTAGTGATTTTGGATGCTGCGGAGATGGTCAAAGCAGGGAAGGCCGTAGTTGAATCTTTCAGAGGATCCAATGGCAGAACAGAAGATCTTATTGTTGGAATAGTTGAATTACCCTAGCCCGTTCTTTTTTCGAAACATTTGTCGGAAGATTCAGAATCTGATTACATACTTCTTCAGCTTTTTTACAACTTCCCGGGATATAGCCAGCCTTATTGAGATTAAATCCTTTTGGAGCAATAACCTGGTTGTACCAAACTCCGAGAAAGATCTGTTTTTTTGCGACTTTTTTCACCATCTCGTCGCGGTTTTCCACTGCTACGGGAAATCGCAAAAGAGGAGCGCTTTGGGTATGAAAGAGATTCTTGAAAATAACTCCTAATTTTTCCTCATATTCTTTTACGGATTCCCGTCTTTTTGTGGATATTTTTTGAAATTTGCCCAGCTGGTTTAGGAGGAGGATGGCGCACGCATTTGGCAATCCTCTATTCAACAGAGGGTCAAACTCTCCCCTCTTCTCTCTAATTGAAATTTCCGGAGTAATGAGCCCGATGGAAACGGAAATTTTATGGATGATTTTCCCTAATAAAAAAGGGTAGGTTTTTTTTATGAATACGGAAAGGGGTTTATAGAGAAGAATTTTAAAAATGAACGGAATCGGAGGGAGATCCATGCTCGTCTGGAGCGACTTCAAAGATTTCATAAACGACTTATTCTTCGTGATGATTGCTCCGCCAAAAACCGAGGAAAGGGTTTTTGTTCGCCCGAACGAAAGGACTGCGGCGCCGTTTAAAGATGTTTTATTGGTGTCGGCGAATCCGTGAGCCAAATCTTCGATATAAAACATTTTGTTTTTTTTCGCCTCTTCCTGAATTTCTTTTAAAAATATCGGCTCCATCCCAAATGTCCTCTGGACGATGAGGACTTTGCTTTTATTGCTGAGTTTCTTTTTTAAGTCATCAAGATCCATAGAAAGCGTTTTTGATTCAACATCTACATATACGGGTTTCAAACCGAGAGCTAAGATGGGGAGTACTACGGCTTCACAGGTGAACGCTTGGACTAGGACTTCGCTTCCCTTCGGGAGATGGAGAGCCTGTAAAAGATTGTAAAGTGCAGACCTTCCGCTTAAGAAGAAAAATACTTCATGATCTGGGAAAAAAGACTTCATTCTATTTTTTGCGCGTGTTAATTCTCTTCCCCGCCTCCATTTCCATGGTTGGAAAAGCGTTTTAAAAGATACAATCGCATCATCCATTTTTTCATTTGGGGCAAAGTCAGTGGAAATCATAGACTATGTATGATAGATAGGATTTTGTAAAAGATCAAGTCGTATAGGCTTCCCTTTGTATTTTATCGTAAAGTCCTGACCGTACGAAACAACCAATCGATCATCTGGGATATATCCAAACCCACCCTGGCGTTTTGTTTGACCCGTTCCCCTTCTCCATTCAAGGCTAGGGTCAAAGGGGAACCAAGACCCATCCGGCAGTAACGCTTCGGGCCAGGCATGCATTAAGAAGAATTTAGAATTTAGAATTAAGAATTTAGAATTAGATAGGATTCTTGAAATTAAATCAGTATTAATGATGTAGCCGACGACTAGACGGGCAGGGATGCTTATAGATTGAAAAAGAGAGAGCATAAGGGTGGAAAAGCCTCCGCAATCGGTAGTTCTCTCCTCTATCGCCTGGCTGTATGGATATAACCCTTCAATAGGCTTCCCATATCTTAAATACTCCAATACAAAGTTGTTTACGTGATCAAAGATAATTCTTAATTCTTGATTCTTAATTCTTAAATCTTTGACAATCTTTTTTATTCTCGGATCTGTTCCATTCACAAAGCGGTCGGGCGTTAATAGGAAATGGTATTTTTCAAGAAGTTCTTTTGTGTAATCCTGAACTCTAAAATTCGTATTCAAAAGGTTTTTCACAGTTTTTCCCTTGTGGTGGAAACGTAAAGATACAGAATCTTTGACGTCGTTTAATGTAAAGACGACTACTTGGTTCCCCCAGAGATTTTCTTTAATAATTTGGTGATTCTCCGGTCGGATATAAAGATGAGAAATATTCTGGTATTGATCTGTTTGAGGAAGAGAAAAAACAAGCACCTCTCCCCTCTTTTTCGGAAACATGAGTTTGATTTGCATAGATATCATTCAAGGGATAGTAAAGAAAACATGATGAGAATTCCGGCGATAAAGGATACGAACTGGATCATATTTTTTTTCGTTTCCGTTTCCTTATGGAGCTCAGGGATAAGGTCGGACCCTGCAATGTAGATAAAGCTGCCGGCGGCAAACGGAAGGAGGAATAAATCGAGGTTTTTTATAATCGAACCAAGAAAAAGAGCCGTACCTGTGCCCAATACCGCGGTTAAAGCGGTTAGGAAGTTGAAAAATATTGCTTTCCTGCGGGTAAAACCACCGTGGAGAAGTACGGCAAAGTCCCCAATTTCCTGCGGGATCTCGTGCAGGACGATCGCAACCGTGGTTGCGATGCCGATCGGAATACTGGTAAGATAGGTTGCTCCGATGATGAGTCCGTCAATAAAATTATGGACAGAATCTCCGAATAAGTTCATATAAACAAACCGATGGACATGGGTTTCCGTGATGGGTAAATGGCAGTGCCTCCAGCAGACGACTTTTTCGATCAGGAACGAAATCGCGATTCCGCAAAGAACGGAAAGGCCCACCGGAAGGGATAATCCCCCTGCTTTCTCCGTTACCTCAGGCAACAGATGGATGAATGCATCCCCAAACAGAGCTCCTGCGGAAAAACTGACAAAATAAATAAGGATATCCTTGAGGCGTTCCTTCTTAAAGGGTAAGGAAACTACTCCGATAATAGAGGTGAAACTCACCAGAAATACGCTGATTAATGCATATGTCCATGGGGTAACCATATTTGTTTTCTTATTGTACCAGACCCAGCTCTTTTTTTATAAAGGACAACCCCCGATCAAAAGCAGTTTGCCAACCTCCCGT
>PEZG01000030.1:0-10943 GCA_002774185.1 Candidatus Roizmanbacteria bacterium CG09_land_8_20_14_0_10_41_9
TGGATCCTCCATGCACCGGTATCCTCTGGATATCCTGAATTTTAAGGTTGTGTTTGTTAAACAGCGTAACCAAAGGATGGATTGAAAAATAAGAAAGGTGCTCGTGATAAATAGTGTCGAACTCATTCCTTTTGATTAGGTCAACCAGATAAGGGAATTCCATGATACAGATTCCGTTTGAAGATAGGAGTTCTCTTATCCCTTCACAAAGATCGTGCAGATCGTCAATGTGAGCAACGACGTTAGTCGCGGTGATAACGAAAGCCTTTTTCCCTTTTCTTACCAATTCGCAGGCTAGCTTTTTCGTAAAATAGGTGTCCAGCGTATTGATACCGATCAGTCGCGCAACAAGTGCGAGATTGGATGCGGGGTCTATTCCCAATACATCCATTTCTTGATCTTTGAAAAACCGTAAAAGGGTACCGTCATTACTACCAATGTCAACGACAAAACTCCCCTTTTTCAAATTAAATCTCTTCACGGTTTCTTCCGCAAGATTTTTGAAGTGGCGTAGCATGGTAGATGATGTTGAGGGAATATAAAGATAGTTCCTGAACATTATTTCTGAGGGAATCACGTATTCAAGTTGGACAAGCCAACAATTTCTGCAAACACATACAGAAAGGGGGTATTTTTTTTCAGATTTCGACATCTGATTTTTCTCAAGAAACCCATTTGGGATCGGCATTGAACCTAATGAAAGGAAATGATAGAGGTTTTGACCTTTGCAAATTCTGCATTTTGTTAATCGGTATTTCTCAAATCTTGAGGAGGCAAGTTGTTTATCCATGATCTGAATTACAATTAGCGAAAAGCACGTTTTATCTTATAATATAGCTACACAAAAATCAAACTCGTCCTATGAAACCATGCCCAGTATGCAAAACTCAAAAGAATCTTATAAAAAAAGATTCATACCGCCAAGGAAATGTTTATGAATGCGCTACATGTTACACAGGGCTATTCAACGGAGAGCTTCCAACATATGCGGGGGCGGATATCGAAGAAAAAAACTATATGAAATTTTTGAAAAGATTTATTCTCACTTATGAATTCGGATATTTGAAAAAAAGGCAACCGATGCGAATACTGGATATCGGATCGGGGAGCGGAGAGCTAGCATTACAGTTGAGCAAATTCGGACACGATGTAACCTGCAATGACATAGACAAAAAAAGTCTTGCAAGGATTTCGAAACGACAAAAGTTGAAAACCTTGTACGGAAGTATAGAAAAGTTATCCATCCCGAGCTCTTCATTTGACGCAATCATTCTTAGACACACATTTGAACATATGGATAATCCAAATAAGGTTATCCAATCAATCCGAAGAGCATTAACAAAAAAGGGCGTTGTGATTATCATGCTTCCAAATTACGATTCGCTCTGTAGAAAAATTGTCGGAAAGTGCTGGTCGGGATTTTCGATCCCAAGCCATCGGTATTTCTGGACGATCCCGGGATTATCCGCATTTCTGAAGAATAACGGGTTTAGGATCGTGAAGAAAAAAACGCTTTTTTCCCATTACGGACTACCTTTGAATTTGACCTTCTTTGTAAAACACCCGGTGATTCGGGTATTGCTTCTACCGGTATTTTTCCTCCTAGGTGGTATGCTTGAAATAGTTTTTACGCAAATCGGTAAAGGTCAAAATCTATTCATCGAAGCTCGAAAACTATGAGGGTCCCAAAAGATCTTGTATCTATAGGTATGCCCGCATACAATTGCGAGGCCTTTGTTAAACAAGCTCTTGACTCATTAACCAATCAAACCTATTCTAAGTTTGAACTGATCATTTCCGACGATGCGTCCGTAGACAAAACAGCAGATATTTGTAAATTGTATACAAAAAAAGATTCCCGGATTCTATATATTCGGCAGGCAAAAAATATCGGATTTCTAAAAAACTTTAATTATGTCCTGAAGAAAGCACGAGGGAAATATTTCATGTGGGCGGGCTGCGATGATCTTTGGGAGAAGACGTATGTCGAAAAATTATATACCGCATTAAAAAATCACAGGGGATCTGTCCTTGCGGTAAGTAAATTCAATAACCTGTATCGGTCCAAACAGTACGATTATCTCAAAAATCAGCATAAGGCCTCGGGTCTTGACCACCTCCATTCCATTCTTTTCTTTATGAACAGTAGAAATCTCTCATATTATTATGGTTTACATAGAACTAAAAACTTAAAGAAAATTCACGGATACCACGGTGACTCCCGACCATTTTTCCACAGCAGCGATTATTTAACAATATTTCAAGCTCTTCTTCATGGACCGCTCACCTATGTTGATGAGATCCTTTTCATTAAAAGAGACCGCGGGCTTTTCACGTTGAGGTATGAAGTACTGAAGGATCTCAAAATAAATAGAACGGTTTTTCTTAAAATCCTCAGGTTCCTTTTGTTTCCTATCTACTATCTATATGATCTCTGGTTTTCTATTCAATATACTTTTGCATCGGATCTGGGCAGACGAGAAAAAATTATCGTCATATTCTTTTCCTGCGTGTATTTTATGAGAAATATTTTTAAATTCTTTTTTGAAGTTGCGATCGGTATAATCTTGGTTATGAGTGGAATTATTGAGAGATATTTATGAAATACAAAACAATAAAAACAGAGGTAACATTTTTCCTTAAAGACCATGTCAAACACGCGTTCTCGACCGCCGCCGACGTACTCCGTCAGGAGGGAGTAATCGGACTGATAAGAAAATTTTTTCGTTATTATTTATTCTCTTTAATCTTAATGCCATGGTTAATATTAGAAGCTAAAAAGATAACAAGGAATAGCTCACTAAAAACCATCGTACATTTTGGTTTGGCTGACAATTTTGGATTATTGCACTCTGGCCAGATTAAAAGTGAAATCCATACGTTACTATCAATTGTCAAAACTCTAAGCCCAAAAGTGATTGTTGAAATTGGAACCGCAGCTGGTGGGACATTGTTTATGTTAAGTAGAGTATTAGAGCCCAAAGGCATACTGATAAGTATTGATTTACCCTACGGAAAATTCGGAGGTGGCTATCATGTATGGAAAATCCCTCTTTACAAATCGTTCGCAACAGAAAAACAGAAAATATATTTATTGCGCGCAGATTCCCATAAATTAATGACATTTAATAAACTAAAACAATTATTGGATAAACAACTGGTCGACTTTCTTTTTATTGATGGAGATCATAGCGCCAAGGGAGTGATGAAAGATTTTAAGATGTACTCTGGCCTAGTAAAAAAAGGGGGATTGATTGCCTTTCACGATATAGTTTCTTGCGGTAAGTCATCAGATTGTAAAGTTGATGTATTCTGGAATAAGATAAAACGAACCTACCAGCACCAAGAGATCATTCATGATGAAAGTCAAGAGTGGGGGGGCATAGGAATATTAAAATGGTAAATAAAAATAAATTTGCAAAGAGGATAGCTATTTTTGTTTCTACCCCTATTTCTGAAGGAGGCGGGGCTGAAAAGTTTTTTATCGAAACGGCAAAATATCTCAGTAATAAAAATGTACCTATTGACATAGTTACGCTCAACCAATCATTTTACAAGGTATACGCCCGATTTATCCATATTATTTATTACGCTAATTTTGTCAAAAAACTCGACTATAAAGGGAACGAAGACAAAAAAGAAATAAAAAAAAGGATTAGCCCTTCTAGATGGATTGAAACATCATTATTCAACCTCAAAAAAACATTAAACTTATACGATGTGATATATACCAAAAATGAAGTAATTGATCTTCTTATTCTAAAAATAGTAGGGATTGGTAAAATGAAAAAAATCATTTTGGGAATGCACACTCCTCACTGGTATTCCAAAACGAAAAGCTTCATTTCAAGAATCCACAATACTATTTATGGAGGGATATTTTATAAATGGCTTATCAGTGATATAAAAACAGTCCATTCTCCTAATACGACATATGCAAAAACATTTAAAAAACAGTTTGACAAAAATATCTATCAGATCTATTATCCAATTTCATTAAGCCATATTAAAAATAGTTCAAAAAATATTAAATGCAGTATTAAATTTGATCCGAAAAGATTACAAATAATATATTTAGGAAGAATCGGAGAGCAAAAGGGAATAGATTACTTATGCAATCTGTTAAATATATTGTCTCAACAGAAAGAATTCTTCAACAAAATACAATTTAATATCATCGGCAGCGGAGAAAAAAAATATGAGGATATCTTTAATAATCTTTCAAAGAGATATCCATGGATACACTATTATGGATATATTTCCTCAAAATTTATACCCCACATTCTTTCGAAGCAAGACCTATTACTGTCATTTTCCCGATGGGAAACCTTGCCTTACAATATCCTTGAAGCACAAGCGCTCGGAGTTCCGGTGATTGCATTTGATATCCCTGGTCCTCAAGATATTATCCAAAATGGTAAAACAGGGTTTCTCGTGAGAAGCGAAGCCGAGCTTATCGAGAAGATAACGCATATTATCAATCATAACGTTTCATTTGATAAACAAACCATTATCAATCATATAAAAGTGAAATTTAATGACAAAAGAATTTATAAGGAAATGCTAATGATGCTGTATTCAGCCTTATGAAAAATATTTATAAAAGGATGTACAACGATAACAATAAATTCGTTTCTTCTATTAATCCCCGGGTGAAAATTATGCTCAAAATCATTCATGACTTAAAACTAAGAAAAAAGAATGTTTTAGATATAGGCTGCCATGATGGGACTTTATTGATTCATATTAACAAAAATAATTCTGTACACGGCATTGAGGCTAGTGATTATGGGGTAAAAACTTGCAGGAAGAAAGGAATTCGTATGAAGCAGATGTTTATTGAGGATACTTCAGTATTGCCCTATAAGAATCGTTTCTTTGACCTTGTAATCATGGGAGAAGTGATCGAACATATGTTCGATACGGATCATTTGTTAGAAGAAATCTCACGAATCCTAAAACCCGGTGGCAAACTCCTCATCACAACCCCTAACATCGCGTCGTTCGGAAGAAGGCTACTATTACTGGTTGGGAAGAATCCCTTGATGGAACTTTCTCCGAATGAACCTCAAAGTACGGGTCATATTCGGTATTTCACGTTTACTATTATGGAAAGCCTATTGAAAAAACACGGATTTAGAATAGTAAAAAAGCTTTCAGATGTAGTGAATTTCTCGAATGACGGAAAGCATAGGAGCGATCTATTCGCAAAGCTCATACCCTCCCTGGGGCAAAGTATCATCATGCTGTGTGAAAAATCCAATTGATCGATTAATTGGATTTACACAATATCCGCAAATATTCCTTCCATTTTTTTGAAGAACCGACGGGAAAGGAAATAGATAATCAGAGAAATACTGGCACCTATCAAAAGACTTCCCCAGTTGGGAAACGATCTGGTAAGAAGTACCTGCCGATACGCATTGATGAATACCGACATTGGATTTACTCGAAAAATCCAACGGTATTTAGGTGGAAAAAATTCCGTGGCGTATAGAACCGGCGTAAGATAGAACCAAAGTGTAAGTATCAATTCAAAGAGGTATTGAATATCGCGATATAACAGATTCAACGCCGAAAGAAGTAGAGATAAACCGAACGCGAAAAGGAATTGTATAATAAATATGGGAATAAATAGCAGCATGTAGAAAGAAAACGGCATATGAAACCATACCATGAGGAGTAAAAAAATTATGGAGGCTAAGAAAAAATCAAATGTTTTTGAAAACAGTGTCGAGAGAACCAAAATCTCTCGAGGAAAATATATCTTTTTTATGAGTTGAGAATTTAATACCAACGAACCTGTTGCATTCGTTAATGAGTTTGTAAAAAAAAGCCAAGGCAGAAGTCCCGCATACACATACACGGGATAGGGAACACCCAAATTTTGGACCCTCATAACCTTGGAAAAAATGAAACTCATGATGATCATCTGAAAAAACGGATTCAATACGATCCAAAAAAAACCTAAGAAGGACTGCTTATACCTGGCTTTAATTTCTCTGAGGGTCAAATGTTTCAACAGTTCCCAATGTTTAAAAATTACCATAGCTATTATTTTAAATATAAGTCAATGCCTCTTTTTGTATCACCGTCAAATTCTATTTTTCCTTCTTTCATATAGATTACCCGCTCGCAAAAATTTTCAACATTCTCCATAGAATGGGAAACAAAAACAATCGTCACACCTCTTTTTTTGAATTCTTCCATTTTTTTCAAACATTTTTCTTTGAACTCAATATCACCAACCGCTAATATTTCATCAATTAATAGTATTTCGGGGTCAACGAACACCGCAACAGAAAAAGCCAATCTCATCTGCATCCCGGAAGAGAAATACTTTATCGGAATATCTATAAATTTTTCAATTTCGGAGAATTCTATTATCTCCTTTAGTTTGCTTTTAATATAACTTTCTTTGAGACCAAGGATAACTCCGTTTAGATAGATATTCTCCCGTCCGGTTAGCTCTGAATGAAATCCTGCGCCCAGTTCAATCAGTGGAACGACTTTTCCATTCACGGTTAAGCTGCCCGATGTCGGAACCGAAACTCCTGCTATTAGTTTCAAGAGAGTTGACTTGCCGGCACCGTTTCTCCCGATGATTCCGACTGATTCTCCTTTCTGAATGGTAAAAGACACGCTCTTTAGCGCATGAACTTGCTCCAGTGTTTTTTGCTTTTTGAAGAGCGCCTGTACGAGTTCCTTAAGGGTTTTCTGGTGCTGGAGGAAGAAATATTTCTCCACATTTTTCAATACGATAACATTGGGATCCATAATCTTCTATTTTAACAAAAAATCGATATCTTTTTACGCATATTTTATTTCTTCCCAGGGAAATCCTTCTCTTCCAAAGTGTCCATAGACAGCCGTTTTCTGGTATATGGGCCGTTTCAGATGTAGTTCCCTGAGTATCCCTCCTACCGACGTATCCAGCAGTTTTTCCATAAAGTTATTTATGATTTTTTCTGATTTTTTTGCTGTTCCAAATGTTTCAACCTCTTGTATGACGGGCCTTTTTGCGCCAATAAAATACGCTAATCGAACTTCGCACCGATCCGCAAGGTGAGAAGCTACAATATTTTTAGCAATATATCTTGCCGCATAAGCTCCGGATCGGTCGACTTTGGTCGGATCTTTGCCAGAAAATGCGCCTCCGCCGACCCTTGCGGCGCCTCCATACGTATCCACAATTATTTTTCTTCCGGTAACTCCCGTGTCTGACGCTGGTCCTCCCAGATGCCATACACCTGTCCCATTCACAATGACGTTTTTTATTGCTGTAGTAAATCCATACGTCTCAAGTATGGGCAATATGATGAGTCTATATATATCTTTTTTCACTTCCTCAACATGTACTTCTTCTGAATGGGGAACCGCTATGACAACGTGTTCTATTCCAACCGGTTTCAAACCGTTATACCGAACCGTTACTTGGGCTTTTCCGTCGGGCCGGAGATAGGGAAGAACCTTAGTCTCTCGTGATTCGTCGATTTTTCTTGTTAGCGCATGAGCCAACGTTATAGGAAGAGGCATTAAAGACGGAGTTTCGCGACAAGCATATCCAAACATCATCCCCTGATCCCCAGCACCCAACGCATCAACTCCGACTGCGATTTCGGGTGATTGGGTATGAATTTTCGCAGCAATTGGAGAGCGAAATGAAAAGTGGTATTTTTCACTCGTATAGCCAAGTTTTTTGATCATATCCCGAACTATTTTTTTATAATTCATCCTTCCCTGTGTTGTCACTTCTCCGGCGAGATTAATAAAATCCTTAGTTGCCAGTGTTTCAACGGCAACGCGTGAATTCGTATCTTGCTCAAGAGCTGCGTCTACGATTGCATCGGAAATCTGATCGCAAATTTTATCGGGGTGTCCTGAACAAACAGATTCGGACGTGAAGGTGGTTATCATAGGTTTTTCCAACTAAATTTATAAATTCTTAAGTTGGCGAATCGCTCCGCTCACCTGGCGGAATAGCCTTAGCACCGCGACCCCGATCGTGCGTCGGGACTCGGTTGCTGGATAGGAAAATTCCTATCGCTCTTGATTCTGATTATTGATTATACACTATTATTACAATGTCATATAATATGAAAACAATTTGAAATATGAGAAAGAAAATTGGAGTCGGAATTATCGGATTAGGCAACATCTTTCCGAGACATCTCGACGCGGTAAAAAAAACCAATGGACTGGAATTAAGAGCCGTATGTGATACAAGAAAAAAAATAGCTCAAGAAATAGGTCGGCGAGAAAACGTAAATTACTACACCGATTATCACTCTCTTTTACAAGATGAGACTATTGACATTGTTTCCGTATGCACTCCAAACGGCCTCCATTTTCCAATCGGGATGGAAATAGCCAAAAAAGGAAAACATTGCATTATGGAAAAGCCTCTTGCGCTGAACTATTCCGACGCTCACAAACTGGTAACATTATTTAAAAAACAAAGGAAATGGCTGTTTCCGGTACTCCAGGTACGATACAATCCGGCAATCATGGCTTTAAAAAAATACGTAGACAAAAACTCACTTGGCAAAATATTTTCTGCTTCCGTCGTCATACGATGGTCAAGACCAAAGGAATATTTTTCGTCTAGTCCCTGGAAAGGCTCAAAAAAAATGGATGGGGGAGCCCTCCTTACTCAAGGTATTCACTATATTGACGTTATGCAGTATATTCTTGGTCCTGCCAAATCAGTGTTCGGGAAAGTAAAGAAAGTAATCCACACCATAGAGACAGAAGATACGGTAAACGCCCTTATCGACTTTAAATCAGGAGCGGGGGGGACTATAGAATTTACCATATGCGCTTATCCTCATAATTTAGAATGCTCTCTCACTGTTCTTGGCGAAAAAGGAACTATCAAAATTGGGGGACCGGCGATGAACGTGTGCGAATTTTGGGAAGTGAAGGATGTACCACGGCCAAAAATAGCAAAAGGATTAAAGCCAAATATATACGAAAGCGGAGGGTATGTAGGGTCATGCCCAAATCATAAATACGTTTACCAGAATGCTGTTAATGCTATCTTCAACAACAAATCCTCATCTTTAAGTGCGAATGACGCGCTTGAGTCAATTAAAATAATTGATGGGATCAAAAGATCAGATATAACCGGAAAAGAAATAATCTTCCATTTCTAAGGATGCCATCTGTAAATAGCGCAAATCGGTAATCAGATGATTAAATTGATTTCATAAACATATCTCATTAATTTCAGCGTCATACATTATATGGTTTACTTTAAGATTACGACATAAATTATGTACTTCTTTAGCATAATTTTGATTCATACAAATAATCGCATAGTTATTTTTGCCCACTAAACAATTGGGGCTGCTAATTTGATAACCAGATAGAGGGGCATATTTACCTTGTTTATTTCTATTTATATCTATGCAGTAGTCAACCTCGACATGATTATTTAAAAGGTGAAGGGAAAACATAACACCTTTAGTTGCCATTCCCCAAATTACTGTTTTTTTGTTGATTTTAAGTATTTTAATTTTATTGATGATCGTCTTTAAATTATTTTTGAAGTGTGTGAAAAAATTTTTATCCTTTAAATCTGGGTCATTAACTCTATACGAATGCGCCTTTGTGAATCTATCAGAATTAATTGTGCACTCAGCCCAAATATATTGATTTTTAAAAGCCTTTGTAATGTTCGTAACGTGGGCACCTGCAGCACTGATACAATCACTGATACTTTTTTCAGTAAAATAGTTCACATGTTCATAACAAAAGTCCATAAAAGCATCGTTTTTCAAGGTCCACATGAAATCTGGGACTTCAATAAATACAGGCAAAGTTTTGGATTTTATTCTGTACTTAAAGATATGAAAAATATTTTTTAGAAAATCAATTGGAGACGGAATATGTTCCAATGTATGTCTGAGCAAAATTAACGAAATTAAGTTTATATTATTAATATGTTCTTTCTTAAAATATTCATTAATAAACTTGACACGACCGTTATGTGAAGTTTTTGAACCCTCATAGGATGGATCAATACCCAAGCAATTAATATTTTTGTAGCGACTTGCCGTTCTCGTCAAAAAAGTCCCTTTTCCACAACCGATTTCAATAATATTGCCACTTCTTAAATTATACCGCGATGCTAAATAATCAATAATTCCATCATAGTAACTTATGAATACCTTCGAAGGTACAGAATTATCATAGCTTTTGTCATAGACCATAAGTCTTGGATCAAAGGCACTGTTAAAAACAAATTGTTTATTGTCCATAGTAATATTCAGAGTCCCATATGGGGCCGTTTTAGCTGATATTTGATCAAGATATACAGTATTTTGTAAGAGTGGGACTTTTTTTGAATAAAAAATCTGTATCACTATTTATTTTTTTCTAACTCTAGGTAATTAGTACGAAACGTAACCAAAATATAATTTTATAATAGATCCCAGATAAGATTACGTTCTCTTTTTAAATACTCGAGCCATGAAATTTTTCGATAATCCTTTTATGTGTTTGCAATTCATCTGTTCCACTTGAACCACATTCAATTTTCCAAATATCGTTTTATAATTGCGAGGAAAATGTCTCCACGTTAAACCATGTTCATCTTCAATGGTAATAATGTATTGTTTCGTGATGCGTGCCATTTCTCTAAAAATCCACTCGCTGTCCCGATGGATATGTTGGAGTACCGCCATACTAAATACTATATCGAACTGACTATCGCCCAATTTTTTTATAATCCTTTCGACTGGAGAATTATAGATCTTTGCCGACCTGTAAAGACGAGGATAGCTTTTTTTCATGAGTTTAACTGCTTCGCTACTGATCTCGATCCCACTTAACTTCTTATAGCCAGCTTGAGATAGGTAATACAGATTCCTTCCTACGTTGCACCCGATCTCGATGATGTTAGTTTGGGAAGACTTCGTATACCGTTTGACGATACTGAC
>PEZG01000030.1:11192-11565 GCA_002774185.1 Candidatus Roizmanbacteria bacterium CG09_land_8_20_14_0_10_41_9
TTAATAATAAGTCTGGTCATTCTTAAATCAAAACCTTTTCTATTTCTTGCCTATCTATCCATACTCATAAGTAATTTTGCCGGTTTTTCGGTTGTTGTCACTTCTCTTTACCTATTTATTCTACCTGCTTTAGTTCAAACTACTTCTTTACCCACTCCCAAAAGCTCCAAAAAACTTTTAATTATCCCTATCTTAATTATTTCCATTCTGTCTTTTCTTAGTATTTTTGCCATATATTTAGGGGATTACAAATATTCCACCTCCAAAAAACTGTCTCAATCTAACTTAAACTCAAGCTTATCTGCCATTAATACCGCTCTAATTCTAAGACCAAAAGAACCGGAATATTTGATTCAACAAGCCGACATTTTAT
>PEZG01000077.1:0-4023 GCA_002774185.1 Candidatus Roizmanbacteria bacterium CG09_land_8_20_14_0_10_41_9
AGGTGTGACCATAACTTCCCAAGTGTGCAAACCCTGTTGCTCTGCGTAAATTGATGCAGCATTCCTTAGAGATATTGTTAGGCGAGATTTACCAGAGGAAATGGATTCAATATCAGCCAAACGTATTTTAGCACCGTGGCATAATATTTTTAAAACGGATTCTTTTACTCCCCATTTTTGCGCTAACCGCGCAACATTGCCAGCTGCATCTTTAACTTCTGCAGGGGTGAAAATCCTTGTTCGAAGATGTGGGTTAAATCTATCACATAATTGGGCCATTCTTCGAAGAGAAGTAAGATCAATCCCTACCTTCTTTCTATCTCCTAAATCTGTAGTCGGAACTGCGATCGCCGCAGAATATCCCTCATCATGAGAAATGCTGACGGCAATATCTTGGATGCCTTTCTGTTGGGCAAGTTCAGCAGCACTACCGGTTAGAACTACAACGGGTTGTCCGGTGGGCAAGGGGATAGTGCTTACTTCTTGCCATGGTACTGGTGCATGCAAAACTTGCCTCACTGAAAATTTTGCTGCGAGTCTTCCTGCTAGACTATATATTCTTCCCTTACAATATTCTCTCTCTTCCTGGGTAAAAAGTCTTTCCTCTAGATATCTATCATGTGATAATGCCCGCTCAAGTCTGCCGAATGATAGTACTCGTATACCCACAGCAGTATTTCTTAACAGGGATTCTGTTGATTGCAAAACCTCTCTACCAAACATAACTTTCTTTCGTTACTTCGTTGCGCATTCGGCTGAAGTTTGAGCGGCTCCCGGAGTCACGTCAACGACTGTTGAGAACGCGGTGGATACCTCGGTCTTTGAGGCGTCATTCGTGCAATAGTCACCCTTTGTGGTACCTGCGCAACAAACAATTTGTTTGAGTGCATCAACAACTCTTCCTCCAAAGTCAAATTCCGAGACAATGGCTTTATCGTTTACTATCAATGTGGGGGAACCGGTGATACTGTATTTGGAAGCATCGGCAAAATCCTTTTCTGCATACGCGATTCCCTTTTTGGGATCCTCAACACAGGTTTTCAATAGATCGGCGTTCACGCCGGATGACACAAGACATTCTTCACTTTTCCCTTCCTGCATGTAGCAATTTACATAGGGCCAATATACTTCCTTCTGCTCTTCGCGAATACAGATTTGTCTTAGGTTTTCCTGCGCCTCGGTATCTCCATGCATGGACGTGATTTTCCCGTTTTCCACAGAACCAATATACTTCACCTGTAGTGCGGAAGCTAAGTTGGGAATTTCCGACATAGCTTTTGAAAATAGTCTTTGCATCTGTACTCCATAAGGACATTGTGAAACGACGAACGCAGTAAGCGTCGGATTTTCCACTTTCTCCATATCTTCGCACGACACGGTTTTTGCAGTCGTTTCTCCCTTTGTTTCTGCTTGTCCTGCATTCAACGAATCCAACTTTACGCCAGACGTGAAAAGGATTTTCCCATCTTTTGTAATGTAGGAAACATATTTTTGAGGATCTGACTTCGGATTCAGCGTGAGTTCAAACTCGTAAACTCCACTGCTTTCTTTGACGGTTCCTAAGGCGAAGTCGGTCCCATTATTCAGGACTTTCTTTATGATGGGGGGGATAACGGTTTCCTTCATTCTCTTTGGTGTATTGCCAAAATTCAGCTTAAAAAGCACGACGGCGATAATGGCGAGTGCGACCGTGGTGAGAATGATGGGGAGTTTGGATTTAGAAAAATCTATCGCAAATAGAGCGCCCTTCTTGGTTTTTTTTGTTTTTTCCATATGGTGAACACTATACCGCAAAAAAAAATTGTTGTCAATACGAATCATTTCGCATAGATTCGATAGGTATTAGCCGCAATTTTTTCCCATTTATAGATTGAGATGGGTCTGAGCTGCTTCGTATTTTTAACATGGGGTCCGCCGCAGAGTTCCTTGGAGTAATCACCAATCGCATACACTCTAACGACCTCAGGGTATTTTTGTTTAAAGTGTGCCCTAGCACCAGATTTTAGCGCTTCGGACAGAGGGAGATCCTCGTATGATACCGGGAGTTCATCTTGAATTTTTTCGTTTACTGTTGTTTCAACCCTTGCAATGTCCTGGGGGCTTGGTTTTTTCAGGGCAGAAAAATCAAATCTTAGACGTTCGACCGTTATGTTGGATCCCTCTTGTTTGGTTTCCTTTCCCAACGTATCCATCAGGGCCTGATGGAGGAGGTGAGTTGTTGTATGGTATTTCAAAGTCTGTTCTTGCTGGTCCGCAAGGCCGCCCTTAAACATTCGGGCAGAGGATGATCGAGATTTTTCCTGATGCTTTCTATATGCATCCTTATATTCTTCAAGAGTTTTTGTCTTGTCGAACGGTTTCCTCCATTTTTCCAACTGTTCAACCGCAATCTCATAAGGGAGGCCGTATGTTTGTTGCAGATTAAATAAAAATTCTCCAGTTATGGTTTCTTTTTGAAGAAGTTTTGTACTCTCATTTAAGGTTTTTAGAAAAGCTTTCACCTCATTTCTTATTATGAGATCAATGTCTAAGGGTCGGTGATTTTGGAAATAAACGGATTTATATATATTGAAAATTTCTTGACAAAGTATAGATACAATTTTTTCCGGAGGGATATTCAATTCCATCAGTTTAACCACGGATCTTCGGATCAGCCTGCGCATTACATATCCTTGCTGTTTATTCTTTGGTCCTATTCCTTGCGATGCCATAAAAACCGCTCCCTTTATGTGGTCCGCAATAATCCTCATCGCGCGGCCTGATTCCGGATCTTTGTATTTTTTTCCAGAATGCCGTTCAAGATGGCGGACGATGGGGAGGAACAGTTCAGTTGCAAAGACATCGGGAGTATCAGTCAAAGCCGCGAGGATGCGCTCCAATCCTGCACCAAAATCTATGCTTTTTTGAGAAAGGCGAACGAGCCCCCCATTTTCGCTTTTCCTATACTCGATGAATACGGAGTTTCCGATTTCCAAAAATCTCCCGCATTGGCAGTTTGGGTGGCAGTTCTTTCCGCAAGAATAAGATTCTCCAAAGTCGTAGAATATTTCCGTATCCGGTCCGCCGATTTCCCCTGCCGGCATTTGATCAGGAGTCCCAGACCTTGACCACCAATTCTGGCCTACTCCGTAGTAGTGGATTTTATTTTCTGGAATACCTAGCTTTTTCCAGACCGAAGAGGACTCGACATCTTTCGGTATGTTTTTGTTTCCCTCAAAGACACTGACGCATAATTTATCTTTTGGTAGTCCAAGTTCTTTGGTAAAAAAACCATACACCCATTCCAGCTGTTCTTTTTTGTAGTAATCGCCAAGGGACCAGTTGCCTAACATTTCAAAAAACGTCGTGTGCTGAGTATCCCCAACTTCCTCAATATCCTGGGATCGGAAGCAGGGCTGGATGTTGTAGAGTCGTTTCCCTAACGGGTGTGGTTTTCCCATGAGGTAAGGGATCAGAGGTTGCATACCTGCACTGGTAAAAAGGGTAGTTTGGTCATCGGGAATGAGGGGGATTGGAGGGATGGGGACATGGTTCCTAGGTGAAGATTCCCAGAAATGCGAAAAAGTTTCACGAATGAATTGATGGGTTATTGACATATTGTACAATTATAACATGATATTGATATCTATAATATTCCTATGGTCATAAAAACCCGTGATAAAAAAAGCATTGATCCGCTCCTAAAAGAACTTGTCATCCCATCCCCAACATCCCATAAGGGTCAGAACGGAAAACTGCTTATCATCGGCGGATCCTCCCTATTCCATAGTGCATCAATATGGGCTGCAGAAATCGCCTCCCATTTTGTAGATATCGTACACTACTCTTCAACAAAGGAAAATAATGAGATATTTCGGTCTTTGAAACACAAATTTCACAACGGCATCGTCATACCGCAAGAGCATCTTAGAGAATACGTTTCTGAAGACGACGCCATCCTTATGGGTCCGGGCATGGTAAGGGGAGAGATCCAACCGGGGACAGACAGTGACAGCATGGATTTTGAAAAAATAGTTCGAATAT
>PEZG01000077.1:4056-4260 GCA_002774185.1 Candidatus Roizmanbacteria bacterium CG09_land_8_20_14_0_10_41_9
ATTTTCTCATCCGTTCCTATCCAAATAAACGATTTGTGATAGATGCAGGAGCCCTCCAAATGCTGAAGAAAGATATGCTCTTGGAATTGGATGTTCCGCCGATCCTGACCCCACACACAAAGGAATTTGAAGACTTATTTAGTGTTAGGATTTCTTCCCTGACCCAAAAGGAAATAGTAGACTGCGTTGTTACCCAATCCTTTC
>PEZG01000077.1:4269-5109 GCA_002774185.1 Candidatus Roizmanbacteria bacterium CG09_land_8_20_14_0_10_41_9
GTGTAATTCTCCTCAAGATGGGCGTAGATATCGTAACCGATGGTGTTAGGACGTGTATCATCGAAGGCGGAAACCCAGGGTTGACCAAAGGGGGGACCGGAGATATTTTAGCCGGACTCACCGCCTCTTTCTACACAAAAAACGACGCGTTCGTCTCGGCAGTGTTCGGATCCTATCTATTGAAGTCATCCTCAGATGCGCTTTTCCAATCAAAAGGATATTGGTATAATATCGATGACATCATATCAATCATACCATTTGTGTATAAAAATATACGGTTTGGAGAGAAATAATTTTTTTTCATTTATAACAGCATGAAAAGAGAGACCACAATCGCAATTCTATTCGGAATCGTTTTGGGAGGGATCCTGGCAGTGTTCATCCTAATGAAGAACAAAGAGACACAGCTTGAGAAAACAAAATCCATTTCCCCCTCAGTAACCGTCACCCCAAAAATCGTTGTGAATACCGTAAAAGAAGAAAAAGTACTGGAGGTAACTCAACCGAAGGACGGTGCGATTGTCCGCAAAAATAGCGTTTCTATTGCCGGAAGCGTTCCGAAAGGCGCTATGGTTTTTATTACATCTCCCATAAAGGATCTTTTGTTGAACGCCGACAAGGAGCAGTTTACTGCAGATTTTCCTCTGGCGTTTGGAGAAAACAGCATAGAAATCACCGCATACTCGAAAAATGGACAATCAAAGATTCAAACAAAACACATTAAAGTCTATCATCTGGACGAACAACTATGAAAAAAACCATTGTTCCATTCATTTTTGTCACAATCGTTTTACTATCCTTAACCAAAATTGCAAAAGGCCAGACTCCCACCGCGGTATC
>PEZG01000077.1:5126-11581 GCA_002774185.1 Candidatus Roizmanbacteria bacterium CG09_land_8_20_14_0_10_41_9
TGTCTTCCCCGTCGGCAATCGATGAAGAAGAGATCAATACCCTGAAGGAAAAAATTGCTACAAAAGTCGCAGAACTTCGCGAAAAGAATAATAAGGCGGTAGGTGGAAGCGTGACTACGGTTTCAACCGGAGCTTTGAAGATAAAAGGGTCTGATGAGAGTAATTACGAAATAAAGATAGACGATGCTCTGACGAAGGCATATCAAATCGTAAATAATCAAAAAAAAGAGATAAAGATTCAGGATATAAAAAAGGGGGACTACATCATTGTGACAGGAGACTTAAACGAAAAAACCATTACCGCGAATTTCATTTACGTGGATGAGCTGTATATCGTAAATTCTGGAAGCGTATCTGAGGTAAACAAGGAGGACTATTACATAAAAGTACTTACCGGCGATAAGGAGACTTTTACGTTAGATATAGAGACGTTCACCAAGCAGCAAATGTTGAATATAAAAACCCTGAAGCCAGAGGTAGTCGGTTTTTCAAAAGTAAAAGAGGGAGATAGGTTGCATTTCGTTGTAAAAAGGACAGGAACCGAGAGAGAAGTAAATCGTTTTGCTGCTCAAAAGATTTTTATTATTCCGCAGGAATACTTTATAAAGTAACTCAAAAGTCAAAAGTCAAAACTCAAAACTACATCTCGAAACTTAAAACTTTTTAGTTTTACGTTGTAGATTTGACATTTGAGTTTTGAGATTTGAGTTTATATTAAAATGTTTACATTCATAAAGAAGTTCTTCGATTACAATCAGAAGGAGATTGAGCGGATCCAAAAAACTGTTGTACAAATCAACGATTCGGAAGATCAGATCAGGAACCTGAAAGATCAGGATTTCAAAAAGAAAACCGAACAGCTCAAAAAGGAAATCCGCGAGGAAAAGAAGACTCTGGAGGAAATTCTGCCCCTATCGTTCGCACTCGTTCGGGAAGCAGCCAGAAGGACACTGGGCGAACGTCATTTTGATGTTCAGTTAGTTGCGGGGATTGCCCTTCATGAGGGTAAGGTCGCCGAACAGAAAACCGGAGAGGGAAAAACCCTTTCCGCAACAACAGCGATGTATCTTAACGCATTGAAGGGAGACGGAGTGCATTTAGTTACGGTGAACGATTACCTGGCTCGGCGAGATGCCGGATGGATGGGTGCAGTATTCCATTTTTTGGGGCTTTCGACCTCTGCTATCATATCCGATCAATCATTTCTCTATGACCCTGGGCATTCAGATAAGAATGCGCAAGATTGGAGACTTGCTCATTTAAAACCAGTGAGTCGCGGGCAAGCGTATGAAGCAGATATCACTTATGGGATAAATAGCGAGTTTGGGTTCGATTACCTAAGGGACAACATGGCCCAAAACCGTGAAGGTTTGGTACAGCGAGGATTCAACTTTGCCATCATCGATGAGGCGGACTCGGTTCTTATCGATGAAGCTCGCACTCCCCACATAATTTCCGCGCCCTACGAGGAAGATACGTCAAAATACTACACCTATGCAGAGATCGTAAAACAGTTGGATCCAAAGGAAGACTACACGGTGGATGAAAAAATACATACGGCAAATCTTACAGAAAACGGTATTCGCAAGATTGAGTCTATCCTAAAAGTGGACAATATCTACGAAAAAGATTTCGACGCACTTTTCCATATAGAAGCGGCGTTAAAAGCAAACACGCTGTTCCGGTTAGATAAGGACTATATTGTGAAGGATGGAGAGGTGATCATTGTTGACGAATTTACCGGCAGACTTCTTCACGGGAGAAGATTTTCCGAAGGGTTGCACCAAGCAATCGAGGCAAAAGAACGGGTTCAGATTCAACGGGAATCCAAGACGTTGGCTACGGTATCGCTCCAGAATTATTTCAGGATGTACAAGAAGCTCTCGGGGATGACAGGTACTGCTTCCACTGAGGCTGAAGAATTCAATAAGATTTACCACGCGGATGTATTGGTTGTTCCAACCCATCGACCCATGGTAAGAAAAGACCATCCCGACATGATTTATAAGACAGAAGGAGGGAAATTCAACGCAGTTGTGGAAGAAATTGCCGATAATTATAAAAAAGGACGTCCGGTTTTGGTGGGAACTACCTCCATTGAGAAGAATGAACATTTGTCTCGACAACTTGCAAAACGGGGGATACCCCACGAGCTTCTGAACGCCAAAAATCATCTGATGGAAGCTCATATCATCGCTCAGGCCGGTAAAAAACATGCGGTGACCGTCGCAACCAATATGGCGGGTCGAGGAGTTGATATCATTTTAGGAGGCGCTCCGCCAAATAAATATGAGATGGACAAAAAGGAGTATGAAGAAGCGAAAAAAATCTGGCAGTCGTCACACGATGAAATCGTAGCTCTCGGGGGATTGTTAGTTATCGGAACGGAACGGCATGAGTCCCGAAGGATCGATAACCAGCTTCGGGGGAGGTCAGGTAGGCAGGGGGATCCGGGGGAAACGCGCTTTTTTGTAGCACTGGAAGATGATTTGATGCGAATTTTTGGAGGAGAACAGATATCGCGTCTCATGACGTTTTTCAATCTTCCCGAAGATCAACCTCTCACCCATTCCATGGTTTCAAAAGCCATAGAGCAAGCGCAGGTAAAGGTAGAGGGCTTTAATTTTGATATTCGCAAACACTTAGTTGATTTTGATGATGTCTTAAATAAACAGCGGGATATCATCTATACGCTCCGAAAAAAAATACTTCTCCTGCCAGAAACCAACAAAGAGGAATTCCACGAGACGGTTCTGGATGCGACGTCAGATGAAATTTCATCCCTGGTTGCAAGTTTCACCTCCATCAAGGAAGTTGCGACCGATGAGGATACGGATCGGTTGATAAAAGACCTCAATGTATTTTTGCCGATTGAGAAAAAAGAGGTTTTAAAACATTTTGATCCCCAGAATTCCGAAGAGCTTGTGACTTTTTTAATCGACTCGGTTGAAACGTTTTACAAAGCCAAGGGAAAAAAGATAGGAGAACAGCTTTGGATGGAAGTGGTCCGGTCTGTGTATCTGTCAACCATCGATACCTTTTGGACAGAGCATCTGACCGCAATCGAGGACCTGCGTGAGGGGATCAACTTAAGGGGATATGCCCAACTGGATCCGCTCGTTGAATATAAAAATGAAGCATTTTCCATGTTTGAACGCCTGATCGGAAATGTCCATTTTGAAGCTACCCGTCGAATATTCCGCGTGGAAGTGCAAGCGGTTCCGAGAGAACAGCAAAAGGAAGAATCCCCCTTGGTATACAAATCTGCTTCCTCGACGGATCCGTTCACTCAACCAGCGCAAGCTCCTCAAGCGGGAGCAGCACAACTGTCTGAACAAATGCAGCCAGCGGAAGAAATAGGATTCAAGATCATTCCTCCGGGAACAAAACAGAGGAAGCTCGGACGCAATGATCCCTGCTGGTGCGGAGCGAAGGATCCTTCAGGGAAACCTTATAAATATAAGAAATGCGGTCTTATAAATGCTTCTTACCATAAGGGATAAGGTAAGCGGAGTCCTCCTTAATTCGCTCTATGAGCCGCATCCCGCCAAGCGGGGTAAGGCAAAAAGTAAGAATTGGAGGACGGATCGGGAAAAAAATACAAGAAGTGCCATTACCCAAATTAAATGCAGTATTTTGTTCAGATAAAGACAAACTCAAGAAAGGAATGCGTTGAAAAAATAGATGAAACTCATTTGAAAGTCACAGTCAACGTTCCTCCTCATAAGGGAAAGGCAAACGGAAAAGTGATAGATTTTCTTGCTTCTTATTTTGACATCTCTCCTTCCCGCATACATATAATTTCAGGATTAAAAAACAAAAATAAGATAGTTTCAATAATTTAAGGAGATTCCATCGCCTCGATTCTAACCTCGTAGGTCAGCAGAGGTGATTTTTTGGCAATATCTGGCAATATTAGGCAAGATTTGGTAACATTATTCTATGAAGATCCCGCCACGTTATCAAATGAGTTCAGAAATACTGGACCTGATTGCGAAAATTGATGCGAATCGGATTTTTTTTTCTACTGTCGATATTCCAAAATTAGTTAAAGAAAAAATTCAACGAGTTAGCTTGTTAAAAAGCTCTCTGTTTTCAGCCCGGATTGAAGGAAATCCATTAACCTTAGAAAATATTCGATATTCTTCAGAGATCCAAAGAAGAATCGAGATAGAGAACATTCTAAAGGCGATTAGACGTATTGACAAAGAATATGTCCATCAAAAAAAAATTACGAAAGAAATAATTCTTAACCTTCATAAGCTTGTTTTAGACAACATAGGTTCATCTCCGGGAAAATTCAGAAAAGAGATAGGGGCAATTTTTAATCAGACGGGTGTTGCTGTTTATGTTTCTCCTGCCCCGACGCAAATTCCATCACTACTTGACAGGTTACTTGATTACATCATTGATGATAAAGAAAAATTTCCATTAATTACAGCTTTTATCGCTCATCTTATTTTTGAAAAAATACATCCTTTCATGGATGGAAACGGACGCGTGGGCAGACTATTAATTTTTATTATTTTAAAATCAAAAGGCTATCATTTTGGGTTAACGATTCCTCTTGAGGAGTACTTAGACATACATAAAGATGATTATTACTATTATTTAGATATTGGTTTGGAACATGTTGGATCATATCTCCTTTTTATGTTAAAAGCTTTTTATGAGCAGAGTGAAAAAATTAAAGAATCGTTAACAAATAAAATGAGTAAAAAAGAAACGTTTTTTCTCCCACTTCGGCAAGAAGAGATTTTTAATATTATTAAGGATCATGCAGTTGTTTCTTTTGATTTTATTAGGAGAAGATTCCTTAAAATTCCAGAGAGGACACTCCGGTATGATTTAAAAAAATTAGGCGACTTGGGCTTAATTATTAAAATTGGAAAGACAAAAGGATGTATCTACAGAATTAAGGAATAATTTTTGCCTCTGTTAACCTCATGGGTTGACAGGGTGCGACTTGTTTTTAATCTTAGGTCGTTGTTTAATAATCTGCATTAAAATCTTTCTTAAAAACGGAGAATGGATGAGGAGGTCGGAGTTTATAAAAAATTCATCCAGCTTTTTTCGGTGTTCCTTTTCATATTCCAAAGCTTGGATTGCCATCTCGAGCTTATCCAACTGCCAGAAAATTTCCGCTTCCGGAGTCCTTTTTTCCACCATTTCTTTAAAAATATTCTCATATTCAGTGGATTTCCCGATGATGTTGAATAATTTGGTTATTCCGATAAGCTCGGCCTTTTCCTTTATTGCTTGCTTCTCAATATTTATCACTTTTCCCCTTGCCCATACGATGTCTTCGGTTACAACCTCCCCGAGATCATGGAGGATTGCCATTTTTATAAGCTTTTCCTTATCTAAACCAAACTGATCAGCAAAAATCATGGCGATGATGCTGAGCTGAAACGAATGTTCTGCAACGCTTTCCGGATCTTTGATTCCTTCTCTTCTCCAGCCTTCCCTAATAATCTTTTTTGACCTTGCTGCAGATACAAGAAATGAGAGAACCTTTCCAGGCGGACCAAGTTTAGAAAAGACATTGGAATTTTGATTGATTATACTTGTTGATTCTTGCTCAGTTAGGCAACCTTGACCCGCAGATTCAAGAAAACTATTAATATCTCGAGCTGAAGAAATCCCCTCTCTTTCAAGAAAAATTTCGATTAACGTCAGAAGAAGTTTGCGGTCTTTTGGTAGGCGGGTATTTTTTTGCCAATGAGAAAACAAACTATCCTCAAATGTAAATCCTTTCTTAGCCAGGATGTCGCCAAATTCACGAAGAGAGGAGAATCCAGACTTGAGTCTGAATTTTCTGAACAGGCTTCCAAACGTCGGTTTTTGTTCAAGCATTAAGCTTATTCTAACACTTTTTTCCTCTGCGTCAATTTTCCTGACAAAACTACCATTCCTTTCCCGAATGCAAAGAAGAATAATTAAAGTGATGCAAAGAAACGACTTTATTTGCAAGTGTGGATACAAACACGTGTATAAGGATAACTGTTTTTATAGTTCTTTAGTCGAGAGAAAGAAAACCTTCGCAGAAAAAGGGCGTCAAATCTTACGGTCTGTCTCCAAAATATTTACTCGAGCAACGTTGCATTTCTTTGCGTAGTTGTCGGCGTCCTCTTAAAATTACCGTGTAGAATTGGAGTTATATGCTTGACAAAATCATCATCATCCGGCATGGGGAGACGGATTTTAATAAGGAGAGAGTCATCCAGGGACAACTGGATACCTTTTTGAATAAAAATGGGGTAGAGCAGGCGAGAAAAGCGGCCGTAAAGTTAAAAGGAGAGAAAATCGACCGCATCTATACTTCTGACTTAAAAAGAGCAAACCATACGGCTCTTATCATAGGAGAAGTTTTAAAAGCGCGAGTCATCCCGACGCCTTTACTGCGCGAGCGGTATTTTGGAGAGCTTCAGGGACTTCGTATTGAGACAATAAAA
>PEZG01000054.1 GCA_002774185.1 Candidatus Roizmanbacteria bacterium CG09_land_8_20_14_0_10_41_9
TTGAAGACTTTCCCGAAGCCCATAAACCAGCCTACAAACTGTGGATTGATTTTGGTCCCGGGATCGGCATTAAAACTTCAAGTGCCCAAATTGTAAAGCACCATACGAAGGAGAACCTCCTCCATAAACAGGTCGCTTGCGTTGTGAATTTCCCGGAAAAAAAGATTGGGCCCTTCACATCCCAGGCGTTAACGTTGGGACCCGATGATGGTACCGGTGAATCGAGCAACTGGATCGTTTTAACTCCCTTAAAGGAGGCTGCACTTGGAAGCAAAGTGACCTAAAAACACATTCTCTTGAAGAACATTTTCCTCCTCCCTAGACTTTGTTATACTGAATGGAAGATGATAATAAATATCTTTCTATATCTCCTGTCGTTTGTTTTTATTTGGTTTGGATCGGGTCTCATTGTCTCGTCCATTGATACATTTGCCCGGAAACTCCGCATTTCCTCGTTTGCGCTTTCGTTTTTTGTCCTTGGACTTTTCACTTCCATTCCTGAGATCTCATTGGGGATAAACTCCATCGTAGAGAAAGAGCCAGAAATTTTAGTTGGAGACATTATTGGAGAGGTTATCGTCATTTATCTTCTCCTTATCCCGACTCTTGCGATCATCGGAAACGGGATTAAACTAAATCGTCAACTAAACAATCAAAATTTATTACTGGCGATGCTTGTGTGTCTGACGCCAGCATTCCTAATTTCGGATAGAATTCTATCCCTATCCGAAGGTCTGCTTCTTATCTTGCTTTATGGTTTGCTTTTCTATTTCATAGAAAAAAATCAAGGGATTCTGGAGGCGGTAGAAAGAAAATTTGCGCATCCGGACGGGAGAGAATTTCTCTATATAGGAAAAATTATTCTGGGAACAGGCATCGTTTTTTTGTCCAGCAGATATCTTGTTGATAGAACGGTATTTTTTTCGCAAATCCTGAATATTTCCCCATTCCTTATCAGTCTTATCGCGCTGTCTCTGGGTACGAATTTGCCGGAGCTCTCGGTCGGCATCCGATCTTTGTATTCTGGAAAAAAAGACATAGCATTCGGGGATTATGTGGGTTCGGCTGCAGCCAATACTCTGATTTTGGGGGTTCTTACGATATTCAACGGATCGAGCATCGTCATTCCCAATCATTTTTTTCAACGGTTTTTTTTCATGTTTATCGGACTGTCCCTCTTCTACTTTTTTTCCCGCTCCAAAAACGATATCTCCCGCATAGAGGGGATAGGATTGCTATACATATATCTGCTGTTTCTTCTTGTTGAAATAGTCGTGAGCTGACTTCTTAAGCTTTTTTTAAGTTTAGCAGGGTACCATCAACCTATGAAAGGAGGTGATAAGAAATGAAATATAAACTTATAGTCCCGGCAATAACAATCGTAATTGCCAGTGCCTCGTTATATGTTGCGGGTAGCACATACGCCCAATTCCAAAAGGGACATTCCTCCACAATCATTCAGAGGATCGCCCAAAAATTTGGATTAAAAGAAAGCGACATACAAGCGGTTTTTGACGAAGAAAAAGCAGAGCGTCAGGCTGAAATGCAATCAAAATTCGAGGAACGTTTGGACCAAGCTGTTCAAGACGACAAGATTACCGAAGATCAAAAAAACCTCATTTTGGCAAAGCATAAGGAGTTAGAGGCTAATCGAGCAAGCGAGTCGGATATGAAAGATTTGACGCCGGATCAGAGAAAAGAGGCAATGGAAACTCAAAGGCAGTCTGTCGAAAATTGGGCGAAGCAAAACGGGATAGACCCTCAATATCTGTTTGGAGGGTTTGGAATGAGAGGAAAGAGGCCAGAAAAAATCGGATAAGTTGGTTTGAAATCCCAATGAAAACAGCTCCCGCTATACGGGAGCTGTTTTTTTATTCTTTTGGAGGGCTACCCGTAATACTCCGCATGATCGGATTGAGTTGGATATTTTTCGCAGTGACGCTTCCGTCTGAGTTTTCCGTTCCGGAAACTCCGACGCGTTCTCCAACCTTCAAATCGCTTTTTGACCCCTCTGTTGTTTTACTGAAAGTAGTTTCGGCAGAATACAAAATAATTTTTGTGCTACCGTCCTGTAATTTAACCGTAATTGAGACGCCATCCTGATTGATAATTTCTCCCATAACCTGACCATTTCCCGTTCTTGTTCCTGTTCTTGTTCCCTGTGTTTGGATACCGCTGGGTCCCCTTGTTTGTCCTTCACCGAATTGTCCTGATATTGCCGAAGGTTGATCTTTTTGATTGGTTTTTCCCACGAAAAAACCTCCTAATCCGAATACGACAGCAACAATGATTGTTATAATTAAATTATTTTTCATTTTTATCACCTCCCTTCGTCCTCCGTAGCTTTAGCGGAGGAGGATTTCACATATTTATTAAAAAAATCAATAGAACGCTGCATTGCTACTTCAAAACTCGGACTCGAAATGTTATGATCCGCCCCTTCATATTCGTAGTATTCAACCGTTTTCTTTTGTTTAAGAAGATCATCTCTTAAACTTAAGGAAAACTCCTTGGGAACGGTTTCGTCCGCAGTTCCCTGATGGAGTTGAATTGGGCCGGAAATATCTTTTAGGTAAAAGCGCGGATCAATGGAATGCCAGAAGGAAGGATTGCCCTCTAAACTCCCGTAGGTTTTTTCCAAGTTTTGACGGATAGAGGAGATGTGCTGGGTGGCTTGCTCACCGGTTGACCGTTGCGGCAAACCCCTTCTCCATTCATTCATGATCTCATCATAGGTTCCTACGACCCCGGCCCATATGGCTCCCGCTTTAATATCCTTCGTAGTAACCATTGCGCGAAGTATAATATTCCCACCCATAGAATGTCCCCACATACCCATCCGTTTTGGATCGGCGTCTTTATATTTTTTTAACGTTGAAACGGCGTTAAGCACATCGATCGTATAGGCGGGAGAATAGTACGTTCCTTCAGGTTTTCCCTCGGAATGCCCATGTCCTCGGTAGTCTGGTTTGAAAACCACGTAACCGTTCCGTGCAAATGAGTCCACATATGCAACATATCTTTCCGTTGTTACATACTGGTCTGGCGGAATGTATCCGTGATTGAAAATGACAACAGGCCACCCGGATGCGGGTTTGTCACCAATCGGCACTGTAAGAAGACCATACATTTTCAATCCTTGAGAGAGGTATGAAGCAATATATTGATGGTAATTGTTTCCATCGGACAGTTCCTCCTCAATGTTCAGTTCGCTTCCGGGATAGGATTGTTCCCTCATGTATTCAACAGAAAGGGGATAGGAATTTTTGGAGACGAGTTGGACAACAGGCTTCACAGTTTTTGCACTGTTCTTTTTTAAAAACAGGATTCCAAATAATCCAACAACAATGACTAAGATAATAATGGGTATATTTTTATTCATAGCGTAGAGCTTCAATGGGTTGTAGCCGTGCGGCTTTATTCGCCGGATACCATCCAAATATGATCCCTATCGCAGTAGATACCACGAATGCGAGCATAATTGCAGAAAACGACAAGGTAAATGTCATGCTAATAAGAATGGATATGATATAGGAAGCAACGACTCCAACAACTATCCCGATTACTCCTCCGCTAAACGTGAGGATAATGGCTTCAGTCAAGAACTGCGTCGTGATAACTTTTTTCTTTGCACCTAATGCTTTTCGCAATCCAATCTCTCTGGTTCTTTCGGTTACGGTTACCAGCATGATATTCATGATTCCAATTCCTCCCACCAGGAGAGAAATTGCCGCGATTCCAGATAATAGCGCTGTGAACGTGCCCGTAGTTGAGGAAGCCATATTTAAAATATCCTGTTGCGACATGATGGAAAAATCTGCCTGGGTTGGGTCGCTTAACTTATGGCGCTCCAGCAGAAGATAACCGACCTCATCCTGTGCACTGACCATAAGGTCTGCACTCTTTGCTTCCAATGCAATAGAGGTAAGGTAGTTTACGCCAAATAGCTGTTTTTGAGCGGTGGTTAACGGAACGTATACGATAGTATCCTGATTCATAAATCCTGATCCTCCTTTAGATTCCGTCACGCCGACTATGGTAAGCATTTGACCACTGATTCTTATGGTTTTCCCAATAGGATCCGTATCTTCTCCGAATAAGTCCGTAACTACCTGTGGTCCGACTACGGCAACCTTTGCCATCGTATCAACGTCATTCTGTGTGATAAAATTCCCAGAAGTGATGGTTATTTTATGAACCTCCGCATATACGGGAGTTACGCCGATGATTTGAGTATTTGTATTATTCCCTCCTGTTATCACTTGGGATCTACTTGAAAATTCCGGAGATACTTTTTGGACAGTGGTAATTCGTGAAGAAGCAGCGATTTCTTTGGCGTCATCCCACGTGAGCGTAGTACTGCCACCGGTCGCACCTCTTACTCCGCTTTGGCTGATAGAGCCCGGTTGAACGGTCAATAAGTTGGATCCCAAAGACTGGATCTGGGATTGGACTGCCTGTTGACTGGCTTGACCTAGGGAAATAAGTGCAATCACGCTTCCGATCCCGATTACGATACCCAAAATTGCCAAACCGGTTCTGGTTTTATTTAACGTCAGGGTTCCTAAACTTTCAAGAAATGATTCTGTAAAATCCATAGGTTTTCTTAATGATTTTTCGCCCTTTTTTGTTTATGGCCGTTTCCATCATTGATAATTTTTCCATCCCGAAGATGAATAATTCTTTTTGCGTGTTCTGCAATATCCGATTCATGAGTAATCATGATAATGGTGTGTCCCTTGTCGTTCAAGTCTTGGAATACATTCATGATTTCTTCCGCTTGGACAGACGCGATGTTGCCTGTCGGTTCGTCGGCCAGGAGAATTGCCGGATCCATCACGAGCGCCCGGGCGATAGCAACTCTTTGTTGTTGTCCTCCTGACAGTTGATTTGGCGCATACTCCATTCTATTTTCCAGTCCAACCATCTTCAGATATTTCGTCGCTTTTTCCACACGTATTTCTTTTGGGATACCCGCATATCTCATCGGAAGCACCACGTTTTTTAAGGCAGATGTTCGGGGAAGAAGATTGTAAGCCTGGAAAATAAATCCTATTTTCCGATTACGGATGTCTGCGAGTTCGTCATCGGAGAGCTTTTCCACATTTTCTCCGTCCAACAGATATTCTCCCTGGGTCGGCAAATCCAAAGCTCCCAAAATATGCATCAAGGTTGATTTTCCACTTCCTGACGGACCCATAATCGCAACAAACTCACCTTTTTCAATGGTAAAAGAAATATCGTTCAACGCGATCGTTTCTACTACTTCATTTTTATACACCTTAGAAAGGTGAGTAGTTTGGATAATAGAATTTGCACTCATGGTACTTTAGATTTAACTGCGATATTATCTCATTCTGTTTCCACCGGTCATTCCGCCAAAGATCGATGTGGTTTGGGAGCTGTTTTGTTTACTCGTTCCATTGGAGCTGGTTCCGGTGATTACCATATCCCCTTCGGACAAACCTGACAAAATCTCTACTTGTGAACTAGATGAGAGTCCGGTTTCAACCGTTGTCTCCACGGGTTTCCCATTTTTCATCGTTTCCACATACGAAGTTCCGTCGGTATTTTTTCGAACCGCCGCAACAGGCACAACTAAGACATTATTTTTCGTATCCGTTATGATGCTCGCGGACGCTGCCATGTTCGAAAGGATAGAGTCAGACTCCGTATCCAGTCGGATAACCGTAGGATACGTTGTTACCCCCGAACTTACTGAACCTGCGGTATCGATACTAACCACTTTTCCGGTAAAAGTTTTATCCGTTAGAGCGTCGAATTTAACCGTTGCCTTATCGCCAAGTTCAATTTTTGGTACGTCGATTTCCGTCATATTAATGGAAACCATCGGCAATGCTTTTGTTTTGATGTTGGCGATTTTGGTTGCGCTTTGTGCACTATTGGAAGTACTGGTGGTTTCGACAATGACCGAGCCTTCCTGAAGAGACAGTCCGGAAATGATTCCAGACATAGGAGCATAGATGGTGGAGGATGTCTGTTGATACGATAACCATGAGGAATTCAAAGCGGTTTGCGCCTGCGTAACTACATTTTGCTGATTCTTGTATTTTGCCTCACTCGCCAACCAGTTATCATTCGCTATATGGAACTCCGGAAGGGAGCGATTGATGTTATTAGGAGTCCCATCACTGTTTTGATATGTGGAATTTTGGGCGATACCCATAAATTCATCCCACTGAGTAAACATATCGGATTGAAGCGAATACATACTCGCTTTTGCACTCTCCAGAGTATTTTTTGCACTTTGGTAACTGGATAAGGCTTGCGCAACATTTTGCTGACCAGAGAGATCCAGATCGACCTCCGCAATCTTGTCCCCGGTTTTCACTTCATCCCCGTCCTTGACGTACAGTTTTGAAACAACTCCGGTTGCCAAGGTACTTATCGTTCCGTTATTTGCGGTTGAGACCTGTCCGGATCCGGTTACCGTAACGACAAGGATATCCTTTTGAACCTTCGTAGTCTGGTACGTGGTTTTGGTTTTTGTTGATCCTACGGTTTTCGAATAGATAAACCCTCCAAGTCCAACCACGAGGATGGCTAGAAGAATTTTTTTAACCAGGGAGAGCTGGAAAAACCAACCCTTGAGTTTTGAAAACAATTGTTTTGGATTCATAGGTTATGAAATTCTAATGAACAAAAATGAAAATTAGCTGAAAGAAATTAATGGTAGGGATACCGTGAATACCGATCCTGTATTCCGTTTACTTTCGACGTGTATAGAGCCGTGATGGGCATCGACAATTTTTTTCGCAATGGATAACCCAAGACCATATCCTCCAGTACCGGTTCTTGACCTCGCGTAGTCTGCCCTATAGAATCGGTCAAAGATGTGAGGGAGGTCTTTTGCCTCAATCCCCATCCCTTCGTCCGTTACCGATATGAAAACAGAGTTGCCGGTTTTTCGGGTTTCGACGGTGATCGTACTTTCTCGAGGACTGTATTTTATTGCGTTATCAAGAAGTATTACGAATACGTCCGTGATACCAAACGCACTTCCTTTGATCTCGTATTCTCCAACTTTTTCTTTAATCTCTATCTGCTTTTGTTTAGCAACGGGTAGCATTTTATGGACTGCTTTTTTAATCGCTTCCGTTACCGATATAACTTCAAACGGTATGGTTCCATTTGGTGTTTGATACTGGCTAAGTTGCAATAGCTCTTCGGAAAAGAGCTGCAGTTTATCCACTTCATTAACGCTCTCGGAAATTAATTTTTTTGCATTTAAGAGGGTAAGGTTTTTATCGCGGAGGTTAACTTCCATTGCGGTTTTGAGCGAGGTAAGAGGGGTTCGCAGTTCATGGGAGGCGTCGCTGATGAACCGGTTTTGTTCATCCACCATCTCTTGAATGGGCTTAAGGGTTTTCCCGGCCAAAACGTATCCGAGCGCACCGGAAATAACAAATATCACCCCGTTTATAACAGCAAGGATCAAGATAATTCTCTGTTTGGATTCTTTAATCAGATCCAGGTCTGCAGGAGAGAGAGGAGGAGGCATGAGTAAAACCTGTCTTTCGATCCTCATTCTATGTATGCGCGCAAACCGTTCCACCTCACTTTCCAAACCCTTATAGATAACGACGCTGAATGAAATACTGATCAGCATAATAATGAGGAGATACCATGCGGTTAGCTTGAGCCGAGTTTTATTAAATATATACATATATATACTATTCTCCAATTTTATACCCGAAACCTCTAATCGTGTGAATAAGCGGCTTTTCGTCCTTGAATGGGACATCAATTTTACCCCTCAGCTTTTTCACATAAACCTCGACTGTGTTAGGAAGGATGTCCGCATCGTAATTCCATACATGACTAACGATTTGGTTTTTGGAAAGGATTTTCCCAACATTTCGCATGAGATATTCCAAAAGCGAGAATTCCTTACGGGAAAGTTTGATGGGAACTTTTCCGCGATTTACTTGAAACTGGTTTGGATTCAAATGTAAGTTTCCCACTGACAGGATAGTGCTAAGCGAGGTTTTTGGCCTTCGAGTAAGCGCCCGAATTCGAGCCAATAATTCTTCAAATGCGAACGGCTTCGTGAGATAGTCATCCGCTCCACAATCCAAGCCTTCAACCTTGTCGTGCATCTGTCCTTTTGCCGTCAGCATGAGTATTGGGGAATGAACGTGGTTTTTCCTAAGTTCTTTGCAGATAGTGATCCCGTCCATCTCAGGAAGCATTACGTCAAGGATAATAAGGTCATAGTCTTCAGTCGACGCGAGATCGAATCCGTCATTCCCGCCATAGACTACGTCAACCGCATACGTTTCTTGTTCCAAGCCCTTTTTAATGGAGTTCGCAATCCTATGTTCGTCCTCGATAACAAGTATTCTCATGCTTCCTATTATATCTCCAAAACTGAAAATTAGCTGAAAAACAAACAAAATACTTTATATGATAAAATCAGACATAAAAGATGAGTACGCTTAAACAATTTAGATTGCTCATATCTCCTCTTTTCATCGCGAGGTATTACTTAATAGAGGATCTTCGGGCAATTCTGAAAAAATACCGATTAAAAGGAAATCTGATAGATATCGGGTGCGGATCAAAACCTTACAAAAATTATTTTTCATATATAGGAAATTATCGCGGAATTGACTTTAAAACTTTTTCTCGCAATAAAGATTTCCCTGAAGATAAACCGGACTATTATTTTAACCATTCCTACGTGAAGTCTCTTGTTTTACCATTCCGAGATAACCAGTTTGGCAATGCGGTTTCTTTTCAGGTTCTTGAACATCATGCGGATGCCAATAGGATGATTAGTGAGATGATCAGGGTGACGAAATCAGGAGGATACCTGTTAATCAGTGCGCCGTTTATTGCATCCCTTCATGAAAGTCCTCATGACTATTGCAGATTTACCGAATATTATTTCCAAAAAATACTTAAAAAATACCACTGCCACATCCTTGAGATAAGAAAACAAGGCTCATTATTTTCAACGATCGCAACACTCCTATGCGATTACCTGAATGCATTTGCTGCGAAAAACAGAGTCTTTTATTTTTTTGCTTTGATGATCTTTCCTCCCTTTTTATTGTTCCAATATTCGTCTCTCCTCCTAGATAGGCTATTTCCATCCGACGAGATATTTTTTAATTATGTTATCCTTGCGCGGAAAAAGTAAATAAACCTTGAATGAAAATTCTTATCAATGGGATATCAGAGGATGGAGGGCATTATCAAGTCCCTTGGATGTTAAAGTTCAAGAGGTTTTTTGAACTGGGTTGGAGCATCACTTTCTTTGGGAACCGTAGGTACCGAGATAAATTGTGGTGCTACCCCTTTTTTAAGAAATACCGCTATGGTTTTATTGAATTGAAACATACATCCCCAATTCCCAACCATAAATTCAGATTTATGGTTGAGTTACTGAGGAGAAATATTGTGAGTTTTTTTTATGTTTTTAGTATTAGAAATCAATATGATGTTGTATACTCTCCGGCCTCAGTTCTCGATCTTATCCTTTTCCCATATGTTCTTAAAAAGATTGACAAACGAATTAAGTGGGTGGCGGTATTTGACAACATCGTCCCTCTTCGCGATCCAGGAAACAAGCTTACAAGATTTCTTGCGTGGCTTTTTTTCCGTATCAGCCTGGTTCTTCTGAAAGATGCCGACTTGGTTTTCGCCATATCGCCGGATCTGAAAGTATTTCTTCTGGAGAGCGGATTTCAAAAAAATAAGGTGGTAGTTACCGGTAACGGTCTTGATGTTGATTTATTGAAACTTGCTAAAAAAGAAGCCGATTGGAATATGGACGCTTTATATGTGGGAAGGATCAATGAAACAAAGGGAATTTACGATTTACTAGGAGTCTTACAGATCGTAAAAAAAACGTATCCGCATTTTCAACTTGGGATCATGGGGAACGGTGATGAAATTACGCAACGGCAATTTAAACGGAAGATCAGAGAAATGGAATTAGAAAAAAATACTCAATTATTGGGCTACGTCACAGGCGGAAAAAAATTCAATATGATCAAGAGCAGCAAGTGCTTTCTGTTTTTAAGCAAAAGCAAAAGCGAAAGCTTTGGCGTTGCCCTACTTGAAGCCGTATGTTTGGGGCTGCCCGCAATAGCGTACGATTTACCTTCCTACAAAAACATATATAAGCATAAAGAAATTTTCACATTTAAAGTTGGCGATACTCAGTCGGTAGCCGGAAAAATTATAGAAATATTTCGCGAGAAGAAATTCACGAATAATAAAGGTAAACTTCTTCAAAAAAAATACAGTTGGAAAAAAATAGCTGATATGGAATTCCATTCCATTCACCACATGGTTTATTTAAGCTATAATAATTAGATTTGCACTGCAACAATTTCTATTCTTATGGATACACCTAAGGTATTTTTTCATCCCGTTAACAAAAAAAATCGAAGCGATATGTCGCAGATCGCTCGTCGGCTACTTGGGTTAGTTGTTTCGGATACCCAAATTCGGTTATCAAAAGAAATACCCATCAAGGTGCATCCGGGTCAGCCGGGCAATATTTCTTTCATAAAGCCAAATAATTACGATGGAGTGATTGACTTTTTGCAGGAGAAAAAGATCAAAACGTATTTTATTGAAACGAATATGGTGACGGGTCCACGCTCCCTTGCATCGACACACCTTGAAGTCGCCAGGAAACACGGGTTTACCCGCATCCCGTTTGTTATCGCGGACGGGGAAGATGGGGAAGACCATGTGCTCGTTCCGGTTGAGGGTGGAACCTATATAAAAAAAGCTAAAATCGCCCGCAAACTCGCCGATCAACAACAAATGATCGTCGTAAGTCATTTTAAAGGTCATATCGCAACGGGTTTTGGAGCTGCGATAAAAATGTTGGGGATCGGATTTGCATCCCGACGGGGAAAAATAGACGCCCATAGCAAAGACGGAACGAAATTCCACAAAAAAACCATTAATTGGAGTGAGGGCGACAAACTGTATTGGGGTTCTTTATTCCATAAACGGGTTGCTGAGTATGCATTGGCTGCAGTCAATAAAAAACACTATATTTACCTTACTTTTGCAATAGACATTGTGAAGAATTGCGATTGTGACGGAGTTCCTATGAAGCCCATATATAGAGATTTAGGAATTTTTGCCTCGACTGATCCCGTCGCCATTGATAAGGCTTGTTTTGATATGCTTGCACAAAGGGAAGGAAAAAAACCTTTTTTGGGAGATGACGTGTTTCCTTTTGCAGAGCGGATAGGTCTTGGTTCACGCGCCTACAATCTTATCGTTGAGGGGAGTGAATGATTTAACTTCCCGCTCACTACAGTTCTCTATAATAGGTTTAGTTACCTTTTTTGTCCGTTCTTGCAAAGGGAGATCGCTTTCGATGCCGGGACCATTGATGCATCCTCCTTCGCAGAGAAGCACGTCAACAAATCGAATACTCGGATTTTTTTCAAATTCCGATAGAACCCCTTCGATATGACTCCATCCTGAAACGATCCGGATTTCCTCATCTTTCAACAA
>PEZG01000035.1 GCA_002774185.1 Candidatus Roizmanbacteria bacterium CG09_land_8_20_14_0_10_41_9
CTGCAAATGGGCGAGAGAAGAAAAACAATCCGATCTTATCTTTATTACCCATTACCCCGTGAAAAAGCGGCCGTTTTACACGTTTGAGGACCCGGAGGACCTTGGATACACATTGAGCTTTGATCTGTTGGGAAGAGGGATGGAATGGCTTACCGGTGGTCAAAGAATCCATGTCCTTGACGAACTCGTACGACGCGCAAAAGAGCGCCACATGAATATCGAAAAGAGTGAGCTATATCTCCAGGCGTTTCGATATGGCATGCCTCCTGAAGGAGGATTTTCGTTCGGGTCAGAACGAATCGTAATGAGTATCCTGGGATTGGGAAACATCAGGGAGGCATCCCTGTTCCCCCGAGACATGGAACGGGTGGATATAAAATTGTAACCGTATGAAAACCCGATTTATTCTTCTATACATTTTTTACGTGCTCCTCTTCTTATTTTATCCCGGGGATTCGTACTATTTTCACATATTCGCCTATAACCGGGATTTGTTTGAGAAACCAACTACAGTTTCGGAAATCAAACTGCACCCCATACCGTATTTGAAATCTCCCGTTGTCCCCGAAGTGACGGCAGAAGGTGTTTATATTGTCGATCTCCCATCATTCACCCCACTGTATGAAAAACGCGCTCAGGAAAAATTCCTTCCGGCCTCCACAAATAAAATCATGACCGCGCTCGTCGCTTCGGATGTTTACTTGCCGGATGATGTTGTTCAGGTGAAAAATATTGTCACCATAGGCCAAACGATGGGATTGGTCGAAAATGAACGTATCAGTGTTGAAAATCTCTTATATGGGACCCTTATCCATTCGGGAAATGACGCAGCCCAGGCATTGGCTGATAACTATGGAACCGACCTATTTGTTACGTTGATGAATGAAAAAGCAAAAAAGTTAGGGATGGCCCATACCCTCTACAAAAACCCTGCTGGACTGGATGATTTCGGACAATACACTTCTCCGTTTGATCTGGCCCTAGCAGCTCGCGAACTATTGAAGAATAAATTCTTAAGGAAGGTTGTTTCTATTAAGGAAATAACCATCGCGGACGAGAACTTCGAACAGTTCCATAAGCTGACCAATGTGAACAAGCTCCTAGGTGAAGTACATGGAGTTGGAGGACTGAAAACTGGGTATACTGAAAATGCTGGGGAAAATCTCGTGAGCTTCTATAAAAAGAATGGGCATGAATTCATCATTGTCATCGTGAAAAGCGCAGACCGGTTCGAAGACACCAAAAATGTAGTCCAGTGGATCAATGAAGCGGTCGGGTATACGGATTATTCTTCCAACCAATCTTTTTCGACAGCCGGTACGTAAGCGACAAAATCATTCTCACCCAAGAAAATATATACTGGCTCCAGATAGTTTTGGTACGAATCTAAGTCGTGGTACCCTAAGAACATTTTTTTTATGGTTACGGTTGGCTTATTCTCCCCTGAGATAACATACCCATTCCCTGCTTTTAAATCCGCAAATGCAGCGTCTCCGTTTCTTAAAGGATAGACGCCCACTTGATCATCTGACTTTTCAAAAAAACTCACCTGGGCTTTGATTACCTTAAATGTAGACTGTTTAAAAACCATAATCACGTAATTTTGACTCGTGAAGTACTCGGGGGACACTACGGGAAAACCATCAATGTCAGGCCGATAGAAATCCACCTCTACGACATTTGCTTGCGCCGGGTTCTTGGTCACGAACAGGGTATTTGCGGTTGCGTTATAGTTATGATATACGATGTTCACTTTCCCCGTTGACAATTCATCTGGATATCTACCTACGGATTTCAGGAAATCCCTGGCTTTTTCTTCGATATCTTTATTAGAGGGTATCTGGGTGTTTGTGAACAATAGAGGATCCTTTGCATAGGAATATTCGTAGTCAAAGTTGAAATTCGCGACATCGATGTTTACCCGTTGTTTGTCGTCGCTAAAAACCGCAGTGCGATTCGAGAGCGTATATTTTGAGGTTTCCGTATTAAAACCAACCATTTTGGCGATAAGGTAAACTTTTTCCCGATAGTTCAACTGGGTCGTAATAGGAGGAACCAGATAGATGTTCGCCGATAGGGTAGCAGTCGTAGGCTGCCCCTCAATCGTGTCAAGAATATAATTCGTTGTGGAGCTTGTTTTTGACCCGCTGATGACTGGAGTTTTTATTTTCCCAAACTTTGTATCCGTATACACGGGTTGCGCGGGTTGGTTCAATCCGCTGTACAACAGCAGTAATTTCACGCTATAAAACAGGATCATAAAAACCAAGAAGAAGATGATGACGAAAGGGAATGATTTCCGAACATTGTAAGAAAGTTCTGTCAGCGTCATATACTTATGATACCACTTTGCTTTGATTTTACAAAGACGGTAATGCCTACCGAAGTCGCGCTTGAGCGGGACGAAGGGGCATAGCAGAAACGTTTGTTATTCTTTGCAACAATCTAGAATTTTACCGATAAAGTCTCCGACTTTAGCAAGGAATGGCTCTTGCTTGAATTGGATTGGTTTTTCGTTTTTTTCAAACTCAACTTCCTTTAGATTTTCCTTTTTGATTATGTTCAAATTGATTCCCCAAAAAAGATTGTACAGGTGGTAAGATTTCTGGAACAAATTGTGCGCTTTTTCCTTTTCCCCTTTCTTTAGCGCTTTTGTCCCTACCTCCATGAGCCGCATGGAAGCAGCCAGCAGGTGTTTTGAGATACACCAGACTTCTCCCTCATATTCTTTGATAAGCATCTTCAAAAGTTCTTTCCTCATTTCGCGGACTTCATTCAGAAGGGTAAAATAGCTGGTTTTACCGGTTTTGCCTCCGGAAAAAAACAGGTGTTCCTCAATGGATATCAGGTTCATTACCGCAATCGACAAATCCTCATCGGACGAGAGATCAAGCTTCTCCCCTTTTTCCAGCTTTTTTACTTTACTAATGAATTGCTCGATCTTTATAGCATTGTCCATATTCCCTATTTTAACAAATACATAAAAAAGCCAGTTGTCAGAATTAGGGCGATAACCGGGATGATTACCTTCTGATAATAGACCACTACCTTTTCATGATTCTTGCGTCGAATGTATTTGTCAAGGAATGCCGAAATATAGATCAGAAAAAATCCCACAGTCATCCCAAATACGATTTTATCAGCGCCAAGGTATGTATTCCCAGGATGCCCGATTTGGTTTGTGAAAGAAAGATACCACAGACTGATGAGATAAAACCCGATAGACCAGAGAAGAGAACGCTTCAACAATTTCTTCTTCATAAGGGAAGCGAACCATAGGGCAAACGCTGTGTTCAGAGCTGAAAACCAGATGGAAACCAGTAAGTCATCGATCCCGAGTTTTTTGGCTATATACAATCCTCCTCCGACCGTCACAATACAAACCGGACACTGGGCGTATACGGATTTTATAAAAATCATAACGTTTGTTTGGTTAAAAAATCTATAATGGGAGTATCCCCCAAGATACACTGGCCTTTGTAATATAAAAATGGGACCGGGATACCTCTCGTTGTATCAAATTCGCACATCAAGGCTTTTTCCTCTAAGTCAACGCTGTTGTCTTTATTTTTATTTACCTCTTTTCTTTTTATTTGGATCTTCTGTTCGATTTCTCTATGGGAAACAAGATAATCCTCGACTTTCTCGCAGTGCTCGCATTCTTCGCTATAATATAGAATTATTTCATTTGTCTTTTTTACCTTCTTGTTCTGACCGGCTCCGATTAATCCGTATACTCCATAGAGAAGAATAAAAAGAAACAGGATTGAGCCAACAAGAATACTGATGTTTTTTTTTGTTATGTGTTCCATATACCAACGCGTATATTATATCGTAGAGCATGGAAAGAGGGATTGCAATTTGATATAATTTTAAGGTAATTTCCACCAGGGGTACCAAAGCGGCCAAATGGAGCTGACTGTAAATCAGCTGGTTTATACCTTCGGGGGTTCGAATCCCTCCCCCTGGACTCATAAAAAAAGGTGCCTAAAACGGCACCTTTTTTTATGTATTCGGGATTGATGAGAACCCCGAAGGGGTTCGCTAAACTGGCAGTTCGCGAACAAAGTGAGTGATTACTGCCAGTTAGTACCCTTGTGGTGAATCCCTCCCCCTGGACTGTGAAGCAGACCGCCTTCGGCGGACGCTTCACAGTCATGAAGTGATCTTTGATCTACTTCATGACCATAAATGACTCTAAAACAAGAGTCAAAAAAACTCTATAATAAAAGATCCAAATGAAGAAACTTCAATACTGCATTTATGTTCTTTACTCGCTCAAAGATAATAATTTCTACATTGGATATACTACCAATCTACACGAAAGATTAACCTCACATGTTCAAGGTAATTCTTTAGCTACGGAATTCCGTAGGCCGTTTACTTTATTATTTTGTGAGTATTTTTTTTCAAAGCATGATGCCACGCGGCGGGAGAAATATTTTAAAACAACAGTTGGAAAAAAGACATTAAGATTAATGTTGAAGGAAAGTTTGTTAGAAATATAAAGATTCTAACATCTTACACGATCCAGGACTCAGAAAAATCAACTCATCTCCTTCCCTTAATCAACCCACACATTCTGCTTACTGAATATATGAAGATAATATAGGAAAAAGGGAGGATAACTATAAAATAGCGTGCGAATGGCAGCTGGTTCCCCAAATAGAATAGGTAAATATAGGGAAACCATAGGGTGAAGCGGGCAGGGTATCCCATTTTGCGAATCAGGGCGTGTTTCAATGCGGGGGCGATTAATATGACAGGCCAGAGTATGGACCAGATGTGAGACCTCATGATTTGAAACGGTCTCCACCAAGATTTGAAGAAACCCGTAAAGAAAAGGATGATGGATCCTCCCCAGTAGGTTGTTTGATTGTGCACGAGCATATACTTCAAAATCTTCATTTGGAAAAAAACTATATTAAACTTCCCTCCTCTCTGAATGAATACATAGCTGTAAGTTAGCGAAAATACCAATGCTGCAGTGATTGCGGTAACCACCAAACTTTTAACATAACTTGTACGGTTTTTTCTTCTTTTGTCAAAAAGAATACCAAGGATGAATACGACGACTGCCGTAGACCAGAATTTGGACGAAGCGATTAAGCCCAGCAAGATGCCAAGCAAAATCGGACTTGCCGCGTAGAAAAGACACAGATAGTAGAGGAAAATAAAAGTAGACTGTCCCAGATCCAGGAGCGCTTCCTTTTGCATGTTGATAAATAAAGGATCCACCATTAACAATAAAGGAGGCAACATAGACAAGGTAGGATTGTTTATCAACCGGAAAGAAAAATAGTACACGGAAACAAGAAGAGTTAGCGCAAATAAAATCTGTACAAAATACGGATTATTGAAAAACACAATCGAATATCCGAATAAATACTTTAATAACGGCGGGTGTTCAAAGTTGTATTCCGTTGGCAAAGCACCTTTGGCGTATAGGTAGCCTGAGCTGAGATAGACAACTTCATCAGACACAAATATCCGGTTTTTTACGTCTCCAAATATGTTTTGAGAATGCAAGAAGTCATTCACCATGGATGGATTGAACGTATAGGAAAGGATCGGTCTATTCAGAAAAAAAACTGAGCAAGAATATAGAAAAAAAATGATTAGAAAATAAAAAAAATGCCTGCGCATGAATTCATTATTATAGTACATTACATTATCGCAGGTTGTTTACCAAAAGTTTGCTAGAAATAAATTAATTAGAAAGTAATTTATCGAAATAGCTCTTTTAGCTTATTCTGATTTTCAGGGGTTATCAACTCCTTAATCATATCGCTACGCTGATTGGGTAATGTTGAGGTTGTTTGTTTAAATAACATCCCAATGGACCATACGGATATCAGTGCGGATAGGATGGTAAGGATTAGTGAAATATAACCTGCTTTTATATCTTCAGACCCATTCCCGAAAAAAACATACTTAATGAAAAAATAGATGCCCAACGGGGGCAGAAACAGACTCAGTGCATAAGCGCCGGCATACCCCTCTTTTGATTTGAAGGTGCGCTCCCCTTTATCAATCTCCAGAAGAGCTTGATATGCTTCGGTGTTTTTTTTCTCAACGCTCGGCACATCTAGGTTATCCATTTAATTTATTATAGTCCATATGTATTATGGACCCTTGATATAATTTATTCGTGACATCAAAGATAAATACAACAAAAGCAAAGTCTATTTTTATTAAATCCGGACTTCCCGGGTCGGATCGGGTTATCAATCCGTATAACGGTTGCTTATTTGGATGTATGTATTGCTACGCTGCGCAGATAGCTCGGTGGAAACACCCTAATGAAGAATGGGGAACGTATATTGACGTCAAAGTGAATGCTCCCGAACTTCTGAAAATAGAATTGGAAAAGTTAAATAAGAAACTAAAGACGAAAAATTTCGGCTCTGTGTTTTTCAGTTCTGTCACAGATCCGTATGTTAGTATCGAAGCAAAATATAAATTAACGAGAAAATGTTTGGAAGTATTGGCTGATTTCGGATACGAAGGAACTATAACAATTCAGACCAAATCTCCGTTGGCAACAAGGGATATAGATATCTTGAAAAGATTTAAAAAGGTTTCCGTAGGATTTACCATAACCTCACTGGATGACGACGTATCAAGATTTCTTGAGGTAAATGCACCATCCGTATCTTTGAGATTGAAGGCTTTAATGGAATTACATAAAGAAGGAATCGATACGTATGCATTTGTCGGACCAATTCTCCCCTATTTTCTAAACAAAGAAAGGATAAATCCTCTTCTGGACAAACTGCAGGCGGTGGGGGTTAAAGAAGTATGGTTTGAACACATCAATCTGAGTCCGAAAATAAAAGCAAGACTCTATCAATATTTGAAAAAGGAGGATCCTACATTGATCTCCGAATTTGAAAAAGCGGATACAGAAGAATACCGAAGTGAGTTGAATAAAATGATTCATACCGCGATGCGGGAAAGAGGGTTGAAAATGGGACTGGGAAAAGTTATCTATCACAAAAACCCCCTGAAGAAATAAGATAAAAATTCCTAGGGATTCGTACAGGACCGATTCTAACCTCGTAGGTTAGAATTATGTGCGTTTGATATAATTTCGTTATGGTATCTCTAAATGAATTAGAAGAAGAAATAAAGCAGATTAAACAGAGAAATGAACGGGTAGAGATAGATAAAGCATGGGAAACGAGTTTGACGAGAAAAATTCTTCTTATCGCATTTACTTATCTGGCGATTGGTTTATATATGAACGCCGTATCTATTCCCAATCCCTGGTTAAACGCGGTTGTCCCAAGCGTCGGCTTTCTTCTTTCCACACTAACCCTGTCTTACTTCAAGGAGTATTGGAGAAAGCATATTTATAAAAAGTGATTTTAAAATGAAAATAATAATTTGTGGATCCATCAGCGCGTCGGACGAAATTTTAGAAGTAAAGAAAACGTTGGAAGACAAGGGTCATCAAGTTGAAATTCCTGAGGGGATTAAAAGGCCTGAAATACGGGCCAAAACCGAAGCGGCCGTATCTGAAAGAGCAGAGATTAAAACTAAGTATGATTTGATACGGGGATATTACGAAAAAATGAAAATGTATGATGCGGTATTGATTGTAAATCCTGAAAAGAAAGGTATTAAAGGATACATCGGCGGCAATACCTTAATCGAAATGGCATTTGCTCACGTTTTGAACAAAAAACTGTATTGTTTGTATCCCCTGCCCGATATGTCCTACACTTCAGAAATGCTCGCCATGCAACCTGTAATTCTTAATGGAGACTTAAACAAGATTGTATAATCGCTCCCTTTCTAACCTACGAGGTTAGAATATTTATTAAAATAAATAAATGGCCACATCGATAAGACCGATTAATAAAAACGATGAAACATTTATAGATGATGTGATTAGGAAGGAATGGGGATCGGAAATCATCGTTGTCCATGGGAAAACATATAAGCCGAAAGAGCTTCCGGGTTTAATCGCAGAAGAAAATAGCAAAACTGTCGGACTTTTGACTTATAAGATTGAAAGGAATGAATGTGAGATTGTTACATTGAACAGCTTAATAAAACATAAAGGCATTGGGACTCTGCTGTTGGATGAGCTCAAAAAAACCGCAGAAAGAGGAAGATGCAATCGAGTATGGGTTGTGACAACGAATGATAATTTAAACGCACTAAGATTTTATCAAAAGAACGATTACAAAATAAAGAAAATTTATCCAGATGCAGTTGAAGAATCGAGGAAAATCAAACCTCAAATACCGCTTATCGGGGAAAACGGTATCCCAATAAAAGATGAAATTGAATTGGAGTTAAATCTAACGGATTAAGACTTTTTTGAGACTGTAACGACCCTATGTCTTTGGAGTTGGATTCCTTTCTTATGTGAATATTTCGAAACGTATTTTTCTAAAAATTTTCTGTCTTTTTTGGAATCAAAGTCTTCGAAGATTGGAACTCCCTGCAAAAACAAATCAAAATCTTGATACGTCGGATAGAATTCCGAATAGAAAAATTCTTTTGCATAGACGATGTCAAAACCGATGGTTTTTAGCTTTTCTACATCTTTCTTCAATCTTGATTCATCTTTTTGACCATAACCCTGCCTTCTGCCAAATACCTTTTTGATTTCCTGACAGTCTTTTTCTCCGATATCAATCTGCAAATGACAACCTCCGAGTTTCAGAAGACGAAAGGCTTCCTTATGATTTGATGGTCCCCGACGGTTATATACAACATCAAAGGACTCATCCTTAAATGTAGTATGTTTCGCATCCTGCTCTTCAAACTCTACGTTTTTTACTCTTTTTTTCTGTTGAAGATTCTTAGCAGACTTCAACATCTCTTTTGAAACATCTATGGCAACAATTTTTCTAAAATATGAGGCAATAGAAAGAGTAAAGCGTCCATCTGCGCACCCAACATCTAAAGCAATCTTTTCCGGAGTCGCAACTTCAAACAACTTACTTTCAAATACGACTTCTGGATCTTCGTCTATGCACTCTTTAATATATCGAGCTCTTGTATGATATTCTCCAAATTTTTTTGCGACTTTGTCATAAAAATTCCCTGTCATATCAATATGATATCATTAATGCATGGCAATCAGAAAAGTCATTCAAATCGGTCATCCTTCGCTCAAGGCAAAAAATAAATCCATCATTGACTTTAAATCTTCAGTAATCAAAAAATTAATAAAAGATTTGAAAGACACGATGAAAAAGAATGGTCTTATCGGAATTGCAGCTCCGCAAATTGCTGAAAATTATTTGGTTTTCGTCACCCATCCTAGGAATACGAAATCAAGAAAATTAGGAAAAGCAGATAAATTTAGAATATATATAAATCCCAAAGTCACGTTTTGTTCAAAAGAGAAACATATTGTTTATGAAGGTTGCGGAAGTGTAGCGAATGGTAATTTATTTGTACCTGTAATCCGGCCAATAGAAATAGAGATCGAGGCGTCTGACAAGATGGGGAAAAGGTTTAAACTCCGATGTGACGGAATCTTATCAAGAGTGATACAGCATGAGTATGACCATATGTATGGGATTGAATTTACGGAAAAAATATCTGATTATAGGAAAATACTATCCCATGAGTTTTATGTTAAAAACATACGAAACTCAAAAGAACAAACAAAAGTATCGAAGATCACAAAGATAGAATATAAAAAACTCTATTAATATTCAGTCATATGAAAATCGGGGTTGATTATATTGGCATCTCGACTCCTTTTTATTGTAACGATGGAAAGGGTAATTTTTTGCTCCACAAAAGAAGTCGCAACTGTAGGGATGAACATGGGAGATGGGACCCAGGCTCTGGACAACTGGAATTTGGACTGACTCCGGAGGAAAATGTGTTGAAAGAAGTAAGGGAGGAGTATGGGGTAAAAGGAATCATTCAGGAAAGACTACCCGCCCATTCTATTTTTAGAATCCATGATAAGAAAAAAACCCACTGGTTGGTGGTTCCCTTTCTTATTTTGGTTGATCCGAAAAAAGTGAAGATCAATGATCCTGAAAAAATATCGGAAATCGGGTGGTTCAGGTTAGACAGACTCCCCAAGCCTCTCCACACCGGCTTCCAATTTACTCTGACACATTACCGTAGGTTTTTTAAAAAATATAAATATAGTTTAAAATAAAGCAATGAATACTCGGAAATTCACAATCCTTCACTCCAACGATATGCACGGGGATTTCTTCGCTGAGGTCGAGGCGGGAAAAGGAGAACTTATCGGAGGACTCGCTCTTCTTTCAGGGTACATTAATAAAGTCCGTCACGAGGAAGAAAATGTTCTTTTTGTTATCTCCGGAGATATGGTGCAAGGGTCAATCATCGACTCCGAATATAAGGGTATTTCCACGATCGAGATCATGAATTATCTCAGCCCGGACGTCGTGGCATTGGGCAACCATGAATTCGACTACGGACTTCCCCATCTCCTTTTCCTTGAAAAAATGGCGAATTTTCCCATTGTGAACGCAAACCTGTATATAAAAAAATACCATAAGCGATTAATGAAACCGTATCATATCATCAAAAAGGCCGGCATGGATATTTTGTTCACCGGAATCATTACGGAAAAAATTATTGACGCGCTGGGGCAGGATAAGTTGATTGGAAGTTTCATAACCCTTGAGGAAGCCAGTAAGGAAGTCGGGACAATCTGCAACGCGTATAAAAATGATGATATTGATTTAACAATACTCCTTACCCATATTGGCTTTGATTCGGATAAACAACTGGCAAAACTCTTGAAACCCGAATGGGGAGTTGACCTGATTATCGGCGGCCATTCCCACACGATTCTGGATAAGCCAGAAAAAATCAATAACGCCCTGATTGTGCAGGCAGGAACCGGCACAAACCAAATCGGAAGGTTTGATATCGTGGTTGATGACGATACGAATAGCATCATCGAATACAAATGGAAAGTGATACCCATTAATAATAAGCTTGCCAAACCAGATAAAAAACTTGAAGAATTTATTAATTCATTCA
>PEZG01000023.1:0-3853 GCA_002774185.1 Candidatus Roizmanbacteria bacterium CG09_land_8_20_14_0_10_41_9
ACGTTTTTTCCCGAAGACAAAGACATTATTGATTTCCTCAACTCGCATGTTGAAGACCAGCCAGTAATCCTTGAGGCACAGGGCGATTCCTACACAGACTATGAACGAATATCGGCGTATACCGGTTTACCGACCGTGGCCGGGTGGTGGGTGCATGAATGGCTGTGGCGCGGATCGCCCGACGTTGTGGGCAAGAGGATCCCAGATATCGTCGCTCTCTATGAATCAAAAGATCTTGAACTGACAAAAAAACTAATTGAGAAATATAACATTCGCTTTGTCGTGGTTTCCAAATTGGAGAAACAAAAATACCCGCAATTGAATGAAGAAAAATTTTCAGTGATTGGGAAACGAATCTTCCGTTCAAAGAACAATCTTGGGGCTTTATATCAACTTAATTAAAATGGATATTGACAACGCTTAATCTTTTTGCTAACGTATTCTTTAATCAACCCCGCTTAAGCGGGGTCAACCAAGCTGAGCTTGGGTGCAAAAAGAGCATTACTATTCGTCGTCCCTAAATATACGAGCGATAGTGATGCTCTTTTTATCTTATAAATGATATAGTCTTACAGGTATCCGTAAATTTTTCTGTGATAACTGCTTAAATTGTTTTGCGACAAATTGGATAAGATCTTTCTTGTCTTGGTTAGTGCTCAATTTTACCGTCCTCTTCCTTTCTTTCGTAAATATATAGGCCGCCATACCTTTAGTGTAAACAACCCGTTTTCAATTGTCAAGACCTATAGAAAAATACTCATTTCCTATAGGATAGCCTGTAGTTGTACTAACCAGCTCGGATTGCCATGTCAACCTCTTCATTTTTCTGTTCCTATGTGGATAACTTTCCTTATTCTTTAATACAAGCATTTTGTATAATTAGGGGATGAAGTTCTCGATTTTGACATATAATATTCTCTTTAATAGGGCGAGGCCGACTATTCTAGAGCTGACAAAGCGCTATTCCCCGGATGTCGTCTGTTTACAGGAATCTGAGGTAAAAGATGAAGAGACGGAAGAGCTGGAGGAAATCGGCTACCAACTTGCTGGTTTTTCAAATTCTTTTATCAAATTTGGAAGAATTTTTGGGTTGGCGACGTATTTTAAGAAAAACACCCTCGCTTTTTCATCTTCTACTAATTTTAATTTGCCGCGAAGTTTTTACGAAACAATCCTTTTGGTTTTGCGAGGCAATAACAACCCCCGATCTGTCCTGAGAACGGATTTTACCATTAGGGAAAAAAACTTAAAAATTAGCATATACAATATCCACCTTACCTTGATCGGTTCCAATGGATCCCGGCTGAAACAATTAAAGGAGACTCTTTCCGATCTGACATCAGATTTGAAAAGTTCTATCATCATCACCGGCGACTTCAACTATTCCTATGGTCGAAAAAAATTTGAGAAATTGATTTCCGAATACGGTCTCCAAGAGGCAACAAATTCCCTTTTTTACACTATAGAGCATAGGATCTTTGGATTCCTCAGGATAAAATTCAAGTTAGACTACATCCTATTCAAAAATTTGAAACACGTGGAAACAAAGCGTATCCAAATCCGCGGTTCAGACCACTTTCCAATTCTTTCCGTATTTGATGCATGAATTAACGAAGGTATCTGTCGAAGAAATGTTGGATTTTTTTTATTTGTCCGTCAAGGCTGTTCTTGCCTGATAACCCAGCCTCAAGATGTTTATATTGACTTCCACCCATTTTGTACGTAAACAGTGTTTTGTCGATTTTGCCCTTTAGTAGAATATGGGCAGTTGCCAAAACATATTTATAAAAAACGCTTAACTTTCCCTCAACTTTCATACGACGCAGGGAAAACTTAACCTTGATATTCGGGAGACTCCGTACCCTTACTCCCCACAGAGAAGCTCTTTGGATCAGGTCGTGATCTTCGGCTAATGCAAGCCTCTCATCAAAACCCCCAAGAAGGTGAAAAAAATTCCGCTCAAAAAAAATTGAACCCCCTGAGGAAAACGGTTTGTTCGTGTTTTGCGAGAGCTCGATAAGGAAGTTCGCCAGTGGGAAAAAGATCTTTTCCTGAGATTGTTTTTCCAGAGGTTCGAGGTATGGAAGAAAAACCAGACCTTTTCTTTTTACTATCGCCTTTTTAAGGCTCGCGGTAAATGTTTTTGCTATCCCGGAATCCGCGTCAAGGAACACTAGGTAATCCCCTTTTGACGCTCGCGCTCCCACGTTCCTTTGGTGAGAAACATTGCGCTTTTTGACCCGAAGGAATCTCACGGGAATACTGTTGAATTGTTGGACCACTTTCCTTGTGCCATCTTCAGATTGACCGTCAACCACGATCACTTCAAAGTTTCTCTCCTTCTGTTTCTCAAGATTTGCCAACAGTTTTGGTAGAAACGCTTCTTCGTTCAGAGTGGGAATGATAATCGAAAAGAAAGGTCGCATGGCTCCATTATTATATCATGATCTGATACAATGAAGTATGAGAGTTTCTGTGGTTATCCCTGCCTATAACGAGGAGGTCTGTATAGAAAGCTGCCTGAAGAGTTTGCTCCATCAAACCGTGATGGCCGATGAAATCATCCTTGTGGACAATAATTGCACGGATCGCACGTGCAAGATCGCCCAGAAATTCCCCGTGAAAATTATTGTCGAAAAGAAACAAGGAATGATTTGGGCGAGAAACAAAGGATTTGATGAAGTCCAGTTTGATATTATCGCCCGATGCGATGCGGATGTCATCCTCCCATTTGACTGGGTAAAAAAAATAAAAGAAAACTTTACATGCTTTCCTATTGACGCACTGACGGGGAAAATTACCTACCATGATCTTCCCCTCTCCTCTCCTTTCTTTGCGGAATTATATTTAAACATACTGCGACTATATCAGGGAGGAAGAGAAACGATGCTTGGGCCAAACATGGCACTCACAAAAAACATGTGGAAAAAAATCCGATCTGAGGTGTGTCTGGATGATAGTCAGGTACATGAAGATGTAGATCTTGCGATCCACATCTTGAAGCATCAAGGCAAAATAAAACGTGATTCCTCGTTGACCGTACAAGCATCCGGCAGAAGGATAACAAAAGATCCACTCTCATTTTTCCTTGAATATCCCGTAAGACTTATAAAAACCATTACGAAGCATGGAAGATATTGAGGACTCACCGTGACTGCCGTTTGAACATCTCTTCAACCTCTTTCAAAGAAGTTGCGTCATCGGATTTCTTGTCATCCCGAAACCGCACCAAGCGGGGGAAGCGCAATGCGTATCCCGGGACCTCTACCTCCAATGCAGATCCGGATTTTGATGGTTTCATCTTTCTGCCTGCGGTATGTACGGGAGATCGGGTAATCTCATCGGCTTTTATCTCCACTACCATCATCGGCTTTACCCACGCGTCCACATCCATTTGCTTATCAACAGAATAGAGTGTGGGTTTGTGTTCGCTTTTGAAACGATCTGCTCTTTTCTTTAACTCCTTCCATTCTTCATCTGACAAACCCGTTCCGATTTTCGCGACCGTCAGGAATGCGTCTGTTTTTTCGTCGTAAATTCCAACTAAGAAAGCTCCGATCCCAAATCCTGCCCTTTTTCCTTTCCCAGAATCGTATCCCATGACAAGACAATCGATTGTATCCTCGATTTTTGAAGAATAACTCCGTTTATATTTGATCCAATTCCAACCCCGAGCTCCTGGCTGATAGATGCCATCGAGTTTTTTTGCCATAATCCCTTCCAGTCCTTTTGACACCGAATCATCAAATAGGATCTCCAGTTCGTTTCCCTCGGAAATAACTCGTTCCGGAGTAGTAAGGACCGTATTTTTGAATATGTCTCCAGAAAGTTTCAACACTTTTTCAAGCTCTCT
>PEZG01000023.1:3886-10498 GCA_002774185.1 Candidatus Roizmanbacteria bacterium CG09_land_8_20_14_0_10_41_9
TTTTCCATTCAGGTACAACAATTCAAACATGAAAAGCTTTAAGGGAATCTCTTTTGCCTTTGCCGAAATGTCATATTTCCTTTTTCTCTGGACGGTCTCCTGAAACGGCAGAAAGTTTCCCGTATAGGGATCAAAGCCTATTGCCTCTCCCTCACAGATGATCTCCTGCGCCTTTACCTCTTTTTTTATTCCCTCAATAATATCTGGATACATATAGGAAACGTTGTCGAGGTTGCGCGAATAGAGTCTCACCTCATCCTTTTGTTTTTTATAGTGGATCTGAAGACGGAATCCGTCATATTTTGGTTCGACTGCGCATGTGCCGATTTTTTTTAAAATTTCTTCTGAGGACGAAAGACGTTCGGCACGCATCATAATGATCGGCGTAAAAACCACCGGGTGAATCCCTTGCAGACCCGCAACGCCTTTTTGCTTGATTGTCTTCCCGATAAATCCTAGGTCCGGTCTCACATGGTAAGCTTGTTCAATAATGGGCCTCATTTTTTTATCCTTGGTTACCATCCAAGAATACGCATCCAAGATAGTCATATCCGAAAATCCGAGACGCATGATCCCCAATGGAATCCGAACCAGATACCGTGTAGATAACGGATCCAGTTGACGGACCAAATTAGCGATCATGCGGATTTTTTTATCCTGGGATCCCGCCCCGGCTGTCTGCGATAAGGTATATAGATCTTGGAATACCTCAAGGATGGATAAATCTTTTCTATCAAACGACTGTATCTGTTTTTTAAAATGCTCAACTGCTTTTCCCAAGTCTCCAGTTTTTTTATATTCTTTCTCGAATAATTTTCTCTCCATATTTAAGGCCAGCACGATACTTTTTATTACCATTTTTTCCGCCATCCCGAATTCGGTTTTTTCAAAAACCGGGGACGCGCTTCCTTGAAGAAGATAGGCGGTCTTTTCTATTTCTTCAGGGCTCAATTTATGGAACAACTCAGATAAAAGGTTGGTAATTGTGAGACGAGACGTAGTCTTTTCAATCTGTTCAAAGAAATAAGCGAGCTCGTGGAATTTCATTATTTTAATAAAAAGAAATAGGCCAACCCCAATCCCAACAGAAATAGAGTGCCTAGAGCGAACGTGAAAAAACCCTCCTCATGTTTGGAGATCTTATAGATTCCCTCAGCTACCAAGGTTAAGGCAAACAGACTTGGCAAAAGAAAACCCAGATAAATAATCTCCAAGGATTTTTGATCCATGATTGATATGATACTATCTAATTATAGTTCATACCACTTCACTATTAATCATTTGTCGCATCGATTGACGTTGCGTTTGGTATGATACCCACCGTAGTCCTGCTTGAGCGGGACAAAGGGGTATCATATTATGACATATCGCGCAGCTTTCGTGCTGCCTACTTTTTTTATCAACCCTTTTTTTATCAAATCCTGTATGTCTCGAAGTACCGTATCCTCGGAAACATCCGGAAACAAAGATGGGAACGATTGGTTTTGGAGATACCCAATCTCTTGAATGTATTCAACTATTTTTATCTGTCGCTCCGTCAGATAAATTTGCTTTCCTCCGAAACGCTCCTTCATCTTCACGTCTTTGGATAGTCTCAATATTTTTTCCTTCACCCGATCAAACTCCACAGAGGCGCCAAAGCTGAAATATTCCAACCACGACGTGAGATCTCCGGCTGATGCTTTCTGAAGATTATGATAATAGGAAACTGCATCTTTATCATAGTATTCCTCAAGGGAGAAAAACCTCCGGATATCATATCCCCCCAAAAGAAGAATAAGCGTTACGACAACTCTTGCGATCCTTCCATTCCCATCAATAAAGGGGTGGATACGAACCAGCTCGTGATGAGCAATCCCGGCCTTTAAAACAGAATGGATCTGATCCTTATCATCCCGGTTCAACCAGTATAAAAACTCCCGCATAAGAAACGGTATCTCTATGGGAGGGGGGGGTCGAAAGGTTACTTCTCCTGTCTGGGAGTTCCTGATAACAACCTGTTTCGATCGATACTCTCCTACTTGATCGGGGACGAGAATTTTGTTCGTGATGATTCGATGGAATTTTTTAATGAGAAGTTCAGTAATCTTATCAATTTTTTTATTTGCTTCCAGATCAATAAAATCGATCACCTCTCTATAGTTAATGATCTCTTGTATATCGCGGGGTCTCCCCAAGACTTCTTTTCCCAAAAGCACATCCTTTGCTTCATCTTTGTGAAGCTTGTTTCCTTCCAAATGGGTACCATGATACACAGACCGTACGATCGCGTCTTCCTTGAATTGTTTTTCCCAAAGGGGCAACAACGGCGCGTGACGGATGACCTCTTCTGCGGCTTCTATCTTTGAAATGTAGTTGAGAATCTTGTTCGTAATCGTAAATGAAGGCGTAAACATAGGACTATTATACCACTCCGCTTTGATTTATAAATTATTATATTCCTGTGGTATGTCTCCGAAGCCTTGCTTCTTCGCGCTGTCAGGCTTCGAATGCACACGGTCAAAGCTCCGTTAGGCATGGCGAAAGGGCATAGCAGAGTTCTTTCCCTACTTGCCGAACCTTCGTGTCCTACGGGAGTATTCCCTTATGCATTCGGCGAAATCTTCAACAGAAAAATCAGGAAAATATTTCTTCACAAAAATATATTCTGAATACGCGGTTTGCCATATCATAAATCCGGAAGTTCTAAACTCTCCACTGGTTCGGATAACCAGGTCTGGATTCGAATAGGGCAAATCCTTTGTATCGAGGTACGAGCCAAAACTCTCCTCATCTAAATTCTTAAATCCTGAATCTTTAATCTTAAATCTATTAAATGCCCTCACTACCTCATCCCGTCCCCCATAATCCAGTGCGATCACTAGATGCAGTTTAGAAAACCGAGCGGTTTTTTGTTCCGCCTGAACTATTTTATCCCTTAAGACCTGAGGAATTCGATCCTTTCTCCCAATATGGATGATCCGAATGTTTTTTTCTAATGCCTTCTCCAAATACTCATCAATTTTCTTGGAAAAAAGACTCATGAGGAAATTCACTTCTTTTTTACTTCTCTTCCAATTCTCAGTCGAAAAAGCCCAGATTGTCAAAACCTTGACTCCCATCTCATGGGCTTTGTCCCCCAGATCCATCACTAATTCAAACCCACGCACGTGTCCTTGAAAACTCTGTAGTCCTTTTTCTCTCGCCCACCTCCTGTTTCCATCCGGGATAATGACAACGTGTTTTGGGATATGTTGCATATGATACTTGGTCTTATTGACTTGGAAAATCATTTCCTATAGACTGTGGACATACTACACTCATGGTATACGCAGATTTTACTATAGATGAAACAACGTTTCCTCCTGCTCGCATCGGAAATATTGGGGAAATCCTGAATACGGTTCTTCCTCTTTTGATGCTTGGCGCAGCACTCCTGTTTCTCGTAATGTTTCTTTTCGCAGGATTCCAATGGTTAACGGCCGGAGGCAGTACGGACAATACAAAAAAAGCTCAAAAAACCATGACCTTTGCAGTACTTGGTCTTGTTATTGTAGTAATCAGCTATACTGCCGTAAAACTGATTGGATTCATTTTACAAATTAGGCTACCATTTTAACTATGCTGTCTAAAACATCACGGCTCATTGCGGAAGTGGAACCAACCATTAATCTCATCTATCCAATATTCGGAGATGTGAAGCCACCGGTCAGCTCTATTCCTGAGGATCCGTTGGTTGCAATACCGAAACTTGTCGGGACCGGTATCAATTTGTTTTTACTCCTAGCCGGCGTAATGGTTTTGATTTACCTCTTATGGGGCGCATACGATTGGATCGTTTCGGGCGGCAATAAAGAAGCGATCGTAAAAGCACAAAACAAGATCATGAACGCAGTCATTGGGATCGTTGTTGTCGTCGCCGCAATCACTATATTCACGGTGGTAACGGGGAATATCTTAGGGATCATTAATTTTAGTGACGGGTGGAAATTCAACATTCCTCACCTATAGTCTTAGTAAATTGCAGTTCCGGTACAAATACCTTTTAGGAGAAAAGTTTTTAGATTATGTTTCGTCAGTCCATTGATTATGCAGGTTTGTATTCCATATTTTGAAATTGCAAGAGATTGTTCAATTTTATGCTTCATTCCCCCTGTCACATCATATCCTTTAGGGGTAAATAAATTTTTTTGGATGCTTGGATAATTGGAATGAGTGATGCGTTTTATAACTCTACCGTTTTCGTCCAACACCCCATCCACAATTCCCAAATGGACTGTGGAGTAAACTGAGATGTGTTTTTGAATGCATGTTTTGATCAGTATCGAGAAGATATCTTCCGTTGAAAAAATTTTACATCCGTAGGAAGAATCGTATACGATGTCTCCGTACACGACGGGTAGTATTCCAAGGTTAAGAATTCCAAAAATGCTTTCTGCGAACATGTGAGGAACCCCTTTATCTGAAACCATGATGGAGGACGGATGGATGGATAAAGCATGAACACCATCTTTCACAAGCTGGTCCATCACGATCCTATTTAAGGTCGCTACACTATGCTGCACTTTGCAAAATCCGAATATCTTTTGGTCCGTGTCAGCACCGGAAGCTACTTGATATTCTTTTGCTGGACAATGTCCAAACGAACCAGCTCCATTCCCCACTATGAAAGACAGCTCTTTTTTCTCTGCAATAATCTCTTGCAGTTGGAAGGCGAGAGATTGAATGACGCTTCTTCTCGCATGGTAGGGAATTTCTTTATCGGTTATCAAACTCCCTCCCAGTTTAATGAAAACAATTGGTTTCATGATAGGATGCGGGATCCAACGACTGGATAATTAATAAGGATTTCTTCCACTTCCGGTTGATTTTTGTAATATTCGGCAATTCTTTTTTCATCTTTTTTCTCGCAGATTATGTGGATATTTTCACCTGCGTCAATCGTGAAATAATGGGGAATCCCCTTTTTTCGGAATTGGACAATTTTCTTTATTGTCTCTATGGTTTTTCCGCTCCAATAATATAACGGCGGACTCTGGGTCATCATTACGGTGTGTAGGGAAATCGTTTCCTGTTCAAGGATTGCACCGAATTCTTCCAGATCCTTCCTGAAAAAAGCCCGACGAATAGACTCTGTTCTTCTCGCAATGCCTTTTAAACGCGGGAAGAAAAATGGACTGGTTTTTGCGTACCGGTGACCTTCCTGAGAGCTAACGGTTTTTTCCCTCGAGGATAAAATGAGGACAATGTCTCGCAACGCCCAAAAATCAGGGGGAGCAATCGTTTCTGCATATGACGTTGCAGAATTCTTTCCTTTTTTCCACCAACAAAATCCATCAGGGATGGAGCGACAGGCAGATCCAGATCCTGAAAGTCGCGCCAATATGGAGATTTGTCTTTCTGGAAGCTCCATCCCAAATCCTTTTAAGAAAGCTCGGGTAAGTCCGGAAAAAAATGAGGCAGAGGAAGCAATTCCGGCTTTTTTGGGAAATGAATTCTCAGAATAGATTCGGAAACCAAACACAGCTTTTGCGTCAAGAAGAGACCTCACTTTGGAATAGAAATCGATTACTCTTTTTAAAGACTCACCCGTACTCCTTTCAAATACGGTTGATTTATAATCTTTGATATACAGTTCCTGTATCACAGCGTCTTCTTGAAGCTCTACCGTTACCATGGTAAAACAGTGGGATAAGTTCATAGAAAAACTATCATTATAAGGAATGATCTCCTTCTCATCCTTCTGCCCCCAATACTTAATGAAGGCGATATTGGCCGGACTTTTTACGGTTATTTTTTTTTCATCCATAGGAGTATGGTATATTACGTTTGTCTGTCTTAATAGGAAGAATCATTCACAGGAACGGAACCAGGAAGAGTTTAAAGTATAGGCTCAAATACCAGTAGAAGAATAGAACTATCAGGTATAACAAGAAGACATAAAGAATTCTGAAAAAAGACCAACCTGAAGAAAAACGGATTGCCAGATAAACGAGTAGTATTTTCCAGAAAAAGATGCTTAAGGAAAATGAAAGAAAAAGCATATTGAAGCCTTTACCGAAAAAAGAGAGTGTCCCATGGGGAGGAAATACGAGAAAGAGCGTGGTATTTACAGTGAACCAGACGAATGTCGGAAGCATGGTGTAAGAGAGTGTGAATAGGTAACTATAGAAGTTCCCTTTTTTACTTGCCATCACTCCTATTCCATAAAAAAACAGCACGGTGACACCAAACTGGAAGAGAAAAATTCCCATATTCACGATTGAATGGATCGGTGAATTCCTTATAAGAGCCACGAATAAGAAATAGACAAAAATAAAGAAAAAAATAATCAATATCTGTAGGAAATCTGTCTCTTGGGATATTTTTCTCATGGTCCTGTAAGGGGACACGATTAATTGAATAGAGCGTCTTATGACAAGAAACAAGGAGACTAAAAAATCCTCTTTGAAGGTTTTAGAATCCATATCGAAATCGGGATACTAATAGGATAAGTGTTTTCCCCAATAGAAGGTACAACACGAAAGCGCACAGAAAAGAAAGAGGGATGAGATAAATAAATGGTATCTGTTTCAGATGAGATGTAATTTTTTTATACCAACGAGTAAGGAAAAAAATTCCTAAATCGTTTTC
>PEZG01000010.1 GCA_002774185.1 Candidatus Roizmanbacteria bacterium CG09_land_8_20_14_0_10_41_9
TCCCGGGTTGTCGAAGGGCGGTTGTCACGTTGAAGGCTCCGGAGGGGGTGGCAAAGTAATCTGCGGATCCCACCATGGCCAGGATCTCTCCGGTTGGGGGACGGGTAACGAGGATAGCACCGTTGGTCACGTTTAAGCCCTTCACCTTCTCCAGTTCCTCCTTCAAGATCTCCTCTGCCTTCTCCTGGATCCCCAAATCCAGGGTTGTCGTCACGTTCAACCCCCCTTCCTCCACCTCCTTGATCCCATACACCTCCTCAAGGAGGGACTTCACGAAGAAGACGAAGTGGGGAGCCTTGATCCCCGTCTTGGGAGGGATGACGGTGAGTTTCTTCTGGCGGGTCTTCCCGTAGACTCCGGGAGTAATATACTTCAGGTCCCGCATATTCTTGAGGACATCATTGCGACGGGCAACTGCAGCATCCGGGTTCACGAAGGGAGAGTACAGGGAGGGAGCCTGGGGCAGTCCGGCAAGAAGAGAGGACTCCTCCAGGGTCAGATCCTTTGCATGTTTCCCAAAGTAGGTGCGGGATGCCTCCTCAATTCCGTACGAGCTTCCTCCGTACGGGACCTGGTTTAAATACATCTCCAGGATCTGGTCCTTGGTGAAGATCCGCTCTGTCCAAACGGCCAGGATGATCTCCTTGATCTTTCTTTGGAGGGTACGCTCAGGAGTCAGGAGGGCACTTTTCACCAGCTGTTGGGTGATCGTGGAACCCCCTTGGAGGGACCGTTTCACGACTATCTCCCGAACCGCACGGAAGATCCCGGAGACCAGGGAGACCCCCTGGTGGTGGTAGAAGTCCTTGTCCTCAATTGCAATCGTTGCTTGGGCAACCGAGGAGGGGAGATCTTTCAGTTTCACCGGGGTGCGGTTCTGGTCCCGGTAGATCTCATAGAGGAGGTTACCGGAACGGTCAAAAATGTGCGTTGACAACGAATAGTTCACTTTACCAATCGTATTGGGAGAAGGTAAATTGGTCACAAATGCATACGATTGATACGAAAAAAAGCCCGTCAACGTCAAGAGGCATCCGAGAAAGAAAAACCGAAGCTTTAATGAGATATGTTCCAGCGGTCTCACTCTCTTTCCTACGCGGACTTTTCTCGTCTTCCTTTTTCTTTTCGGAAGATACCCATTTTTTAATTTCGTGAGAACAATACTGACACGGGAAACTGCTTGTTTCTTCCACAAGGAAAAATTATTTTTGGCAGCAAGAAGATATTTGAGAAATGATTTTTTTCCGTGGGAAAAAATTTTGGTTATCTTTGGAAAACATTTAAAGATTCCTCTTTCTACCTTTGATAGGACCCGAAGGGGAACGAGCACTAACCGTAGGATGGAGATGATAATTTTTTTTGTTAACTCTCCTATCCCGATGAAGAACGTGACAAAAAAATATAGTTCTTTAAAAAGTAAATTATATAAAGATTTTAATACCGGTCTATTATCACGTCGACTGCCTCGCTCCATGCGCAACATTTTAACATATATTATAGGATTACACAATCATAATTTTTCCGGCAGTTCGGTTAGTTTGGCTCTTACTACCAATCTTTTCCAATATGTTCCCGGTGGAACGCAGGTAATGAGAGAAATATAAGGCGCATCGGTTTTTTGTTCCAGTACAGAAACTTTATCAGGGTTCACTACGAACATATCGTATACCTCATATTCATACTGGACATCACGAACCTTCACGAGAATTTTATCGCCCTTCTCCAGGGAGGGGAGATAGGTAAAAATGGTTTTATAGTCTTTTGTATTATACAACTGCGGTAGCGTTGAGTGACCGAAAATAACAACGTTCCCATACTCTCCCGGTAACGATTGGGGCAAGTAATGGACTAAACTTTTCGCCAGATCCTCTCCCCCTACGATCACTTCAGCGTCATTGATATTCAATCTTGGTATGGACAAGGTATAGGTTTTTAGCTGGAAGGATCTCACGGATTGGTGGCTTACCTTCGATGGGAACCATAGGTGGGCTTGCGTGAAGTCTCGAAGATTATTGGAAAAAACATTATTGCTACCGAGGACCGAATTCGCCTTTTCCAACGAAGAAGCAGTATCTGAACGGGGAAGGGGAGTGAAAAGGTTGTTCTGTATGAAGAGTCTTGAATATATCTCGAATGATATGATCGGATAGAATGACCAAAATAACAATAATGATCCGATAATCAGCGAGATATAGGAAAGATAACTAATGAGGGTTCGCTTTGAGGATGTATTTTCCTTCAGATACAAGTACAACGCCATACCTTATAACGTAGAAATTGTTAAGAATAAGTTTTTCTGGAAAAGCGGGGTCAAGTTTTGGAAAAAAGGCAACGGTTGCTTAACGGTCAAATCAAACTTCTGAATTCCATACATATTTTTTAAAAGAACTCCTATGTTTTCTCTCGTGTTTCTGAGAACCGTGTTTTTCAATTCTGTTTCATTAATGTTCTTCATGGATTTCGTACGAACCGCAATAGTCAAAAAAGTTTTTTGGTTTTTTGTTTGCACCTTATCAATTGTATAGGAAATTTTCTCTTTTTCTACTTTGAATCCTTTTTCAAGATCATCCTGTAGTTGATCATATAGATAATCTACCAATTCTTTTTTACTATAAAAATAGAACGTTGAGGTAACCTTTCCTTTTAGAGTAACACTATCTGCTTCCTCACCGAGCTCCTTTGAAAACGAAGAGTCAACAAGGACGCTTTCCGTAAGGTCTTTCAAAATAACATTGTCATTGTTGACAGAATTCTGATTCAATTCTGCCAACCTTTGAGATTTTGCTTTTTCCAATATCTCATCTTTCAAATCGTCCATGTCTTGCTTTGATACGGTCCTCACGTCTTTTTTTGAGCCTCCAGAGAATGACTTTTCATTTTTTGCAAAATAGACATCCGAGGGATTGTCTGCGATGGTGAAAATTTTGCCTTCACCGATGTTTCCCTCGTTTCCAATCAATACCGCGGAAAGACTCCCCTTTGCAGTACCGGGGAGTTTTGCGCTAAAATCACTCTTTAATGACGCAGAGGCTACTTTGATATCTTCGTCCAGTTCAAAGGAAAGTCCTCCGGTGGAAAATACGGTTCCTTTGGAAAATGTTTTTTCAGCACTGTTAAAATTGTATGCGGTCACCTCTCCCCTAGCTTCCTCTCCAACCTCCCGTTTTCCAGTAGTTATTTTTGACTGGGAAAAACTCGCAGACACAGAAGCCGCAGTGATTTTTAAATCACCTAGGTCCCTACTTTTCTCGTAGGTTTGTATATCTATTGTTGTCTCTATGGGCACGGATGGAACATATACGGTAACCGTTGCCTGATGGAGGAAGTATTCATTTAGGAATAAACCAAAACCTATCAAGAAGAATCCGAACAACCCTAAAAGTAAGGGCATCCTTTTACGGGAGGGTAACGCAAGGCTATCTTTCTTTGGCAGAAGGTGTAATATCCGGTGAAAAAAAGTTGAAAGGTTGGGAACAGTCGGGCTTATTTTTTTCGTGGGAGGATGACCATCTGCAGGAAGATCTTCCCCGATTATGAATCCCATCACCTCTTTATGGAGATATTCATCCTGAGGCTCATGGAACTTACGACTTGAGGATTTCACCTGCTCTTCGAAAATACCAACAAGTTCTTTTGAGATATCATTTTCTCTGATAACCTCAACCCTTGGCAATTGGATAAACAACTCGTCGCTCCATCGGTGCGTGATGATTTTAGTGGATTCTTGCGTAAGGGCATGCGAATCATATAAAATAATGCGAGCGGGAAGAAGAACTTTTCCTTTTATTTCATCAAGGCACGCGGATAGATCGGAAACTAAGTCTTCTGTGCGTGATATACCTTTGGAAAAAACGATTTTTCCTCCCTTGTAGACGATCATCGTCAACTGCGTTTTATCCAATTCGACAATGATACCAGTGAGAGGTAGTTCCTCCCGATGTTCCAAGAAACGGACTACCCCCTCATAACACTCTATATACCCTAGTGCCTTTAGCTCCAGGTTTTTAACGAGATTTTTAATCTTGTCAAAATAGAGCTTCTTTATTTCTTCGCCTTTGGAATCAATGAGATGGGAATATAGGAAAAAGATGGTTTCGTTAAACTGTATCTTCCGCGAGTTTTCCAATTTGAAAAGAATCTCATCGATGTCTTCTGCAATATGTTCCCATCCATCCGTATAGCTAAAATGTTCATTATCAAGGATGGAAAAATGCCCCATTTCCTCGTGGATGGCAAATATAATGCCGTCATTCTCTTTTAAAAGAAGACCTAGGAAAGGCTTTCGATTCTTTTCTTTTTTTTTGAAAAAGGGAAGATTCATCATGGTTATTCTTGTGTGTATTTTTGAAAAACCTGATCTATTCCGTTCTTCGCAGTCCGCAAAGCTTCTTCATAGGAAACTCCTTGGATTGTCGAATTGACGGCATTCGTCAAATACAGGATGATCTCATCATTTAACCCGTTGTCAAATGTTCTCGCAACGAGTGGCAGTGAAACATAGGCGTCGTCTTGAGCCTGTTTGATCACGGGTCCAATATATTCATTTTGTATCAAAAGCGAAGCTAAGTCAACCCGAGAATAGGGTTCCCCGAATATGCGGATCTTGCTTTGAACTTCATACATTTTTGTCAGGTTTTCCTTTTCTGTCAAGAATTTTAGAAATTTCCATGCTTCGATTTGGTTTTTACTTGTTTTGGAAACGCCCTCAACCCAATAGTTTGCGAGTGAGAGAGATTTTGATTCGGGGATGGAAGGCACGGGGACTACTTTTAATTTAATATCTGGGTTCGCGCTCTTTATTGTAAGGATTTCCCACGATGGCACCAGAATCATTGCTACTTTTTCCTGAATGAATGCTGTCATCGAATTTGGCATCTGGTCATTCCAAACCTCCATTGGCGGTTCGGCAAATTTTCTAAAAAATTCCAAGGCGGTGGATGCCGCAGGTTGGTCTAGTTGTTTGATATCTGCTCCATTTTGTGCGATGAGCAAACCGAGTATATCGGAAAAGTGTTCAATGTTGGAGGCCGTTCCAAGAGCAATACCTGAGTTTATAAGTGTCCCGCTCTTATCCTTCACGCTTATTCTCGATACAGCGGTAATGATGTCATCCCATGTACTAGGACTGCTTTGTATTCCGGCCTGTTTAAATAAATTCTCATTATATACAAGAACCAGACCATCTACTTCCAATGGAAGCCCATAATAATAATCTCCACTTTTCAGATCCTTTTGGTGAATTTTGTAAAACGTCTGCTCGAACTCTGCATTGCTCATAATCTGGGAAGGGATGGGGGAAGCTATTTGTTTAATCTGAGGAAGCCACGTATTGTGGAATCTGAAAATATCTGGCCCCTGTCCGTTCTTACTTCGAGCCAGTAGTTTTTCACGGTACTCTAGGGGAGTCTTTTTTTCGTACGTTATGGTGATGTTGGGATTTTTTTGCTGATATTGTTGAATGAGTGGCGTAAACACTTCTTTTTCCTCCCATAAACCCCAATAGGTTAATGTTATTTTTTTGGAAGTTGACCGCGAAGAAAAAATGAGTCTGAAGATCACTATGAGAAGGAGGAAAAACACAACCGCAGCGGCTATAACGATCACGTATTTGGATTTTTCTTCCTCATGCATAGGAGGAGGGGGAGGGGGAATCGTAGGCGGTGGACCGCCTAATTCCTCGGGGGACGGTGTCTCGACATTCGGTGCAACTTCCTCAGGCTGTAAGTTCTCAACCGGAACACTTTCAAAAATGGGTTTTTGCACGGAATCATTTGATACAAAAACCGGTGTGGAGTTGGATTGATTTTCAATGGAATTTGTTTTATCATCCATAGTATTCATGATATCAAAAAAAAAGAGGTTTCACACATATTTCCAAAGATTTTTCTTCTTTTTCTTCAGCTTTATAACGATCGTAACCGCTATTTTTATGAATATTCTATACGGTCAGGAACAGGCATTGGAGGGAAAGATTTATCCCGACGTATACGTTAACTCCATGGACTTCGGCCAAAAAACTCCGAACGAACTGATGACGACATTGGAAACAAAGGCGGGTGGATTGGCTAGAATCCAGTTTCGGGTAATTTTTGATGGTGTTCCTATAGCAACGTTCTCAGGAGCGCGACTCGGTATTCGCTATGACAGTAAAGGTACTGCCGATCGAATGTATCTGATCGGACGATCTTCCAACTATCCGACAAGACTTTATCAGAACATAGCCGCACTGTTTCGTCTTCAGAAATATGCATTTACCATTTACCCTGAGTACAATAAAAGCGTCGTAGAAGAATTTGTTTCCATGGTAAGTGAAAAATATAATAAACCCGCAAGAAATGCCCTCTTCACATTTGAACAAGGAAAGGTTCAAAGTTTTCGTCAAGAGGAAAAAGGGATTCGTATTGAGACGGAATCATTTAGTAGTGAGTTCGAAACAAAAGTGAAGGCGACTAGGTCAAACCAACCTATTGTAGAGATACGCCTGAACAAGAAAATTTTGGAACCAGAAGTCACGCTCGGCAAAGCGAACAGCTTTGGTATCGAAGAACTCATCGCAGAAGGTAAATCAGACTTCAGCCACTCGATGTTAGAAAGAGTCCACAATATCATCGTTGCCTCTTCGAAATTCAATGGAGTCCTTATCCCGAAAGACCAGATTTTTTCGTTTAACGAAGCGGTCGGCGACATTTCTGTTCTCACGGGTTATAAACCTGCATATATTATTAAGAATGGAAGAACTGTGCTGGGCGACGGTGGGGGAGTTTGTCAGGTCTCGACTACCCTGTTCCGGGCCGCACTCCAAGCCGGTTTGCCCATCATTGAGAGACATGCCCATGCATACAGAGTTTCCTATTATGAGAGTGATGCAAAGCCCGGATTCGACGCTACAGTGTTTGCTCCTTCTGCGGATCTTAGGATGAAGAACGACACTGCGGCATCCATCCTCATCCAAACAGAAGTGGATACGGACAGGAATTTGTTATATTTTCGACTGTATGGTAAAAAGGACGGGAGGGATATCACTATTTCTGACCCGTCCCTTTTTGATGTTTCTGCTCCTCCTCCCGCTCTGAACCAAGATGATCCGACCCTAAAACGGGGAGTTGTTAAGCAAGTTGATTTTCCCGCATGGGGCGGAAAAGCCAGTTTTGATTATACCGTGCAAAAGGAGGATGGGACGGTTACCAAACAAACGTTTTTCTCTGCATATAAAGCATGGCAGGCTGTTTTTCTTGTAGGCACGGCAGACTAACCTCACCTAAACCATCGTGCTCGACCGAGCCGATAGGAAGGATTCTTTAGGGTTCTCTCCCCGATAGTATGAGCAGGGACTCCTCCCACGATGGCAAACGGAGGCACATCTTTGGTGACGACTGCCCCAGCGCCAACCACCGCGCCCTTTCCGACCGTTACCCCAGGAAGAAGGATCGCGCGAGGACCAATAAATGTATAGTCATCTATATGTACCGGCGAATGGGTTGCGGCGAAACTTTCACTATTGATATCGTGCTGAGAATTGTACACCATCACATCACTTGCGATATCCACGTGGTTCCCTATGATTATTTTGTCTCTTCCATCCAAAACCGTGTTTTCGCCAATGATGGAATCCTCACCGATCTTTATATTTCGAGGATCATAGAAGCGTATCCTCATATGAAGAGTCGAGCCTTTCCCTATGCGTATCCCGGCCATCCGGCACAGGAGTCTGCGAATATGGTGGGATGGGATGTGTCCTCCTACATGGAGGATGAATACTTCCAGCTCAAGAATAATACTAAAAATTCTGCTCACAGCCTTGTGAACGAATTCGCTACAGGTCAATGGTTTTCCGTATTTATCCCGGATCAGGCATACCATACCCCAATTATACTAAACTTCCCACGGGGAAGTATCTTCTTGAATGAATCGGGATTTTGCCGTTTCATTCCTTCTGCCGAAAATGAACCTCCTGCGCGCACTGGTAATATACAGTTTTTCTTTTGCGCGGGTAATCCCCACATAGAAGAGTCTGCGCTCCTCTTCGAGTTGAAAAAGATCGTCGATAGACCTGGAATGCGGTAGAATTCCTTCTTCAACCCCGGAGATGAAAACAATGGGGAATTCCAACCCTTTTGCCTGATGAAGAGTCATCATCCTTACCCCATCCATGGATTTGTTTTTCTTTTCCCCTTCCGAATACTCCGATTCAACGAGCGCTACCTGCTCTAGAAACTCACTCAGTACGGGAAACCGCACCGCGACAGACTTTAACTCCTTGATGTTCTCCAACCGCGCATAGTCCTCTTCTGCCTCCAGATCATACAACTGCAGGTATCCCGTCGCATCAAAAATATACTCCATAAGTTCATCCGTCGACAAGTTTCTCAAATCCGATTTCTTTTTTGTATAGAAATCCCTAAAAGCAAACCACCGTTTTTTCCCGATTTTTACGACACGATCCTTCGAGACCGTATCGTTCGGATTGATAAGAAGTCTCAGATAGGAAAGTACGTCTTTTACTTCCTTCCTTTCATAAAATCTTGTGCCTCCCACCAGAACATAGGGAATTCCATAGTTTAGGAATGACTCTTCAATGATACGTGACTGCGCGTTAGTGCGGTAAAGCACTGCTATAGACGAATAGGGAACCGTGTAACTCTTTATCTCAGACGCGATAAAAAAAGCTTCGTATTCTTCATTCTCCAATTCTTTTAGGATTATCTCCTCGCCTCTTTTGTTTTTGGTAAAGAGATTCAAAATCGGATGGGATTGGTTCTTTGAGATTACGGAATATGCGAAGTCAAGAATAGATTGCGTCGAGCGATAGTTTTGTTCAAGGTAGAAAAGTTTTGTATCAGGGAAATCCTCGCTGAATTTTTCAAGGTTTTGGATGTCTGCTCCCCTCCATGAATAAATACTCTGGGAAAAATCTCCAACCACTGTTACGTTTTTGTTTTTTTGGCCCAGTAGTTTTACCAATACATATTGGGAATAATTCGTATCCTGGAACTCATCGACCAAAATATGGACATATTTGTTTTGATACTGCTCTAAAACTTGCGGATCCCTGATAAAAAGTTGTGCAGTTTTCATAATGAGGTCGTCAAAATCTACCGCATGATTTTTTTTCAGCTCGTTTTCATAGGATTCGTACACTTCACACGTCGAGGCCGCCATATGGTCTGAGAAAAGCTTCAAATACCTATCCGGGGTAATCAACTGGTTTTTTGCAGCTGAAATCCTATTGAGAAAATAAAATGGACTGTAACGTTTGATGTCTTTCTCCTGCAGGATGTTTTTCACAAGCTGTATCTGATCATCCTCATCATAGATGATGGAGTTGGGATCCAACCCAATTTTCCTGCCATGCGCCCGCAAGATCATCAAACACAAGGAGTGAAATGTACCGATAAATCCAAGATTGCCTACGTCTGTTGGTAGTTGCCTAAGGATACGCCCTTTCATCTCGGATGCAGCCTTGTTTGTAAACGTAATCATGATGATGGATTTAGGAGAGATTTTATGATTCAAAATAAGATTGAGTACCTTATATACAAGTACGCGGGTCTTCCCCGAACCGGCTCCGGCCAGAATCACCGAGGGTCCGTTGACAAACGTAACCGCCTGCTGCTGTTGAGGGTTCAACTCCTTGAATAATAAATTCGTCATAAACTATGATAGTATAATAGAGTATTCTATGAAATATTTTATTGCAAACTGGAAAGCAAATAAGACAAAAGAGGAAGCGGACCGTTGGGTTGATACTTTTCTGACAGGAATCCAAAGCAATTCAATTCTGAAAAACGCTCTCTTAGAGGATTCTCTACGGATCATCCTTTGTCCCCCATTTCCCCTGCTGTACCCCATTTCTGCGAAAATCAGCGGCTATAAAAATATATATCTCGGCTCTCAAGATGTGTCTGTTTTTGATAAAGGAAGCCTTACCGGAGAAGTCCCGGCGGATTTATTAAAAGGAGTAATCCAATACGTAATTATCGGACATAGTGAACGAAGAAACCTTTTGCATGAAACCGATGCAATGCTTTCAAAAAAAGTAGAAAAGGCGAAAAGCGTAGGAATCGAACCCATTTTCTGCGTGCGGGGTGAACAGGACATGATCCCTCCAGGAGTCCGAATGGTTGCCTATGAACCTGTTTGGGCAATTGGAACAGGGAAAAACGACAGCTTGGATGAAGTTTTAACGACAAAACAAAAACTCCAGAGTTCTCCAACAACTGTTTTCCTCTATGGGGGAAGTGTTAATGAGGATAATGCAAAAATCTATCTCTCATCTGAGCAAATCGATGGACTTCTCGTAGGCACCGCTTCTTTGAACCCTGATCATTTCCTTCGCATCACAACCAAATAACCTCCATTTAGAATAGAAACGAGAAGAAAATAAGCAAGCCCGCAGATATAAACATAATGAGTGCGTTGTTAATGAATCCCGATTCCGGGAGCGAAGTGGTAGCCGAGGAAGTTGACTCAAGAGTCGGAGAACTGGACGCATAGGATTCAGTAACCATCGGAGAATTAAGAGCTAAAAGAATTTCTGTCGGGGTAGGAGTGACGGAAATTTCAGTGGGAGTGGCGGATACGTCGGCCGAGGTTGGCTCGATGATTGAAGGCGAAGGATTGGGCTCTGCTCCCGGATCTTGAACTGGACTTGAACTAGGTGTTGGGGTAGGAGTGTCCTGGATGGTATTCAGGGCAACTAATTTGCTATAGGTACTAGAAGAAGCTTTTGTTGTCTTGGGAGCAACCGGAGAGTTATCTGAGTCTACCGCTTTCTCATTCGAAAGAAGGAATGATACATAAAAAATTGACCCCATGAGGATCACGATGATTATGAAAAGGAGTATGGTTGTTTTGTTTGTTTTGAATCCTTCCATATTAATCTCCCAGCCACCCGTCCTTTAGAGAATGAAGCTGCGCTTCAATTTTTAAAGAGGCAGCTCCACTACTAATACTATACTCTTTATAGTATATACTTTTTTGGGAATCAAAATTCAAGGTAATGTGATTTAGCTTCCATTCCGTCTCGTTCACTCGAATTCTCGCCCTATCAACATCCACATTTTTGATTGTTTCTATCCCGATCAAAATCCTATCCCCTCCTTTTAATTTCGAGACTTCCAGATCAGTAAGTTCTCGC
>PEZG01000036.1 GCA_002774185.1 Candidatus Roizmanbacteria bacterium CG09_land_8_20_14_0_10_41_9
ATGTCTTTAACCGAATCCAGCGCACTCTCTAAAACATCCGAGGAGTTTTTGGTTATTAATATTACGGACAGGTGTGGTTTTATATTCTTCATGAGTTAGATTTCATCTGAATTATAGTCGAAAGAGGCAAAACACGCAACGCTTAGGGTGGATGCAAAACCTATAGTATTTCCCCTATTATCTGATATAATTTGACTCTAAATATTAAACCTATGATTCCTTATGTAGAATCTGGAGTAAAACAACCGTATCCTGAGGTAGAAATCTTGCGCGGCTTGAATCAAAGGCACTTTTTTACTCGGGAAAATGTAACCATAGCTGAAAATAGATCCGGAGAAGACGTGTATAAAGAATTAGCTTCTAATTCGCAAGAGGCTCTTCGGGAGGCTCTGAAAATATTGAACAGTCAGGAATTCCAGGAACTTATACAGACTGGGCACATTACATTTGGCGCAATAAAACCGCGGGTACATCGCGATAGTACAATTCCTGCTCAAAACGACCTAGCGGCAGCATATTTTCTTGAAAATGAAATACTATCTCCTCTTCAGGTCATATTTTCCTTTAGTTTCCAATTTTCCCCCGATCTTTTAAAGGGATTTTATCCGCCAGAAGTCTGGAAGGTTCTCCAAGAACTCCAAGCCACGGACACGTTTACCTCATACATGACTAGTGGTCCAGAAACAGGACTTATTCTTTTCAGCCCTTTGGACAGCGCAGTTACCGAGTGGAGGCATCAAATAGGAAGCACTAACCCCCGAATAGGGAAAAAAAAACACGAAAATAGCATCCGCGCACGGTTTGCGAAACATACTCGTCAGAATTTAGTTCATGGAAGCTCGTCTATACCGGAGGCACAAAGAGAAATCCAGTGGCTTTCTGCAAGGATATCTTCTTTCGTATGTTGACTATAGTCCATTGATATGCTCCTCCCTCTTCGTAACAATGGGGATTATGAATAGATACAAAACTATTCTTAAATCTAAATTCTTCATTCTTAATTCCATATTCTGTATTCTATGTACTATCTTCTTTCTTCTTCCCACTACGGTTAAGGCAGAATGGACTAAGTATCCAAATAATCCTGTACTATCTGCCTCAGAAGATGGATCCGATGGGACAAAAAACTACGCACCGTTCGTCATGTTTGAAAATGGAATATTTAAAATGTGGTATCACGGCGTAAGCGGATTAATTTTTAAAATCTATTATGCAGAGTCACCAGACGGTATTCACTGGAATAAAACCGTAAAAGAACCTGTGGTCTCTCCCCTTTCGGATCACGGTGAAATTGCAGCTGCCGAGCCCTGGGTAATACATGATGAGACCGGATATAAAATGTGGTTCAACGCATTCGGAACAAACTATGTTTATAGGATGCGATACGCAACGTCAGTAGACGGCATTCACTGGGATATTCGTACTGAACCGGTATTGGATGGACAATATGGATCCTGGGACGCAATCGGAATTACGCATCCTAGTATCTACTACGACGGATCCCTATACCATCTCTGGTATAGTTCATCAAACATCCAAAGTGGATGGAAAGTGGGATATGCTACTTCACCCGATGGGATAACGTGGACGAAATTTGCGGGAAACCCCCTCAATTTCCCGTCAGCCGGGTTTGCCGAAGCAGTCTCCATAATGAAAATTGACGACGTATTCCACGCCTGGTATGACACAGGATATTATCGCTGCACCGATATCTACCATGCGGTATCAAAAAACGGGATTGACTGGGCATGCGATGGAGACTGCACTGTTTTGACAGTCGGATTGGATACACAAGATTCTTCCGAAATTCTGAGTCCATCGGTTCTAAAACTAAATTCTACTTATTATATGTGGTATAGCGCAGATAATGGTACCACGCGGCATATCAATTTGGCCACGGAAGAAATCGGAAAAGACCCAATCGTTATCATTCCCGGACTTTTCGCATCCTGGAATAGGAACGGGATCCTGCATAATGAAAACGCCGGAATTTACGATTGGAAGATTATGCCGGAAGTTAAGGAATATGAAGGCATAATATCAACTCTGAAAGCAATCGGGTACACAGAAGAAGATGTATTTTTATTTCCGTATGACTGGAGGAAAAGCGTCGAAGAAACAGCAGGAGACTTAGATGTTTTCTTAGAACAAAAAGTCTTATTAAATCATGCAAACAAAAAAGTAATCCTGATCGGTCACTCTCTTGAAGGACTTGTCGGCCGAATATGGGCCCAGAAATATCAAAAAGACTCTCTAAATAGACTTATAACGGTCGGTACGCCACACCAAGGAGTCGCGCAGGTCTATAAACCACTCGAGTCAGGAGAAATTGAACGGGATAATACGCTCCTGTGGCTTGCGGAAAAACTTATCCTTATTCTCAATAAAACCGGTTTAGAGAGTGATCGCATAACATTCCGACGGGTGTTTCCAGTGGCGTACGATTTACTCCCCATATTGAATTTTTTGAAAAATGAGGCAGGCGAAGACCTGGCAACTGAAGATCTATCAATAAAAAACGAGCTATTGTTACCTATGATCGTAGTTTTGACCAGATTTATCCAAAGTTTGTATCTGTGTACGGTAATATCACAGATACGGTAGCCGGGTATATTGTGAAGCCTGCAGATCCGATGCACTCTCTATTGGGTAACTATGTTTACGGTCAACCGGTTTCGTCTTTTTTTGAAAATGGAGATAATACCGTTTTGGTGAAAAGCTCAAACCAGGACACAGACTCTCAGGAATTACTTCTCGATCATACGGATATCATTACGAAAAAAGAATCAATAAAAAAAATCCTGGATCTGGCCGGTATTCCCCTGCAAGACAATCAAATAGTCGAGGGACAAAAAACAATAATTTCCCCTTCGCTTATTTTCATTATTCGCTCTCCTGCAACAATGGAGGTGGTCGCGGGAACTGAAACTTATTCTGAGCAGGATGGTATTATTTTCATCCCAAATGCGCAATCAGGAGCGTATTCCCTGCGCGTAAAAGGTGTGGAAAAGGGAACATATTCTGTGGTTGTTGGGCAGATTAGTGAACAAAACGATACATGGGATACCATTAATGGCGAAGTCGTACAAGACCCTCCGTCATCACAGATCGATACGTACACGATTTCTTACGACAACGTATATTCTCAAAGTATTGAGCCCACCCCAACTCCCATTCCCCCAACCCCCACATTCACTCCTACTCCTACATTTACCCCGACGCTTACTCCTACTCCTACAATCAAGCCGCCAACTCCGACCGCAACACCGAATAAACATAAGTATGAATGGAAAAAAAAGCTGCATGCTCTTTGGATAAAATTCTTTAGAATCTTCTGGAAAAATTTGAAATTTAGAAAGTAGGGGGCGTCGTGTGGCCGTTGAAGGACTTGCTCAACTGATTATTTATTGCAGAGTATACCCTTTTCAAGCTAGCGCTTATCAAGCTTAGGTGAGTCAAAAGGTGGCTTTTGGCATAGTTATAAATACTTTTCTATCTCTTTCCAGGAGTTTATGCGAGTAATATTCTTTAGTGGTTTCTCTGTTTTCTTATTCCAAGGCATTGTCAGTAAAAAGACTTTAATGTTTTCCGCAGCGCAATCAAAGGCGAAGTCCAGATGATCTTCAAAAAAAACTTTTACCCCTAATTTCCTGCATACTGCCGATTTTCTAATTTTAACCTCATAATCGTGAGAAAACTGGTTGGTATGATGAATTGCCTGGAATTTATCGGGAAAATAATGCTCTACCCATTGTTTCGTGATTTTATCGCTAAAATGCGGCCGCGAAGTGATAATTACCATTCGATATTTTTTTCTGAGGTAGTCAATTGCCTCGACTGCACCGGATACCGGCTTCATTCTATCCATGTAGGACGAACGGAGGAAACGGTAAGTTCGATCGACAGCCTGTTTTGGTGTACAGTTCCAAACTCCAGCAAGATTGTGATTAATGTGATCATTCAGGTGAAAATTTGTCCGATAATATCGGTTATGATATTCGATTAAAGGAGTGGTAAAATCCGCCAATACCGAATCCAGGTCAAAACCGATAAGCATGAAAAGATTATATCACGAACGACCTTTCGGACTTGCCCTGAGCGAGCGAAAGCGAGTCGAAGGGTGGCCGTTGAGGGACTTACTCAACTGACAGTTTGCGACTCGAATAACTGTCGCATTACTGTCAGTTAGTCCCGCATTTGCGGGAAACCCCCGTGGTGGTCGCGACAGGACTTGAACCTATGACCTTTCGAATGTGAATCGAACGCTCTAGCCAGCTGAGCTACGCGACCAATATATTTATTATACTAAACCCTTGTTTTTTTGAATTTGTTTCATTACAATTTTCACTATGTCTTTTGTAAAACGCGTCATTGAGTTTGTGATGGATATCCTTGAAACCATTGTTTTTGTGGGTTCAATTTTCATTATGCTTTACCTTTTCATCATGCAGCCCAATCAGGTAAAAGGAGCCTCCATGGAACCTACGTTTGCTTCGGGAGACTATATCTTTACCAGTAAAATCACGTATAAATTCCGATCTCCTGAAAGGGGCGACATTGTAGTATTCAGGTCTCCTAAAAACCCCGATATTGATTACATAAAACGAGTTATCGGGCTACCTGGGGACCAAATACTGATCCAAAAAGGCACGGTATTCGTAAACGGAACGTCTATAAATGAATCTTACATCACGTCCTCAACCAACCTCTGGGATGGGGGATTTGTTTCGGAAGGAGTACCCATTACGGTTCCGGAAAGCGAGCTATTCGTGATGGGAGACAATCGTCAACGGTCATCGGATTCACGGGAATTCGGACCCATTCCTGCGGAAAGTGTCATTGGTCAGGTATTCTACAGATACTTCCCTTCTTCAAAGATGGGAGAGATCCGCAATCCCTTTCCCAAGACGAATACACTGCGTTCCTCTTCAGGACTGCTCGTCTCCCTTCCATGCCTCTAAATATCTCATAAGGCTTTTTAGAAGAGTATTGGTTTTTGCGAGATTCCCTTTTAGCTCAAGACTGAGCTTGCTTTTGATCCTTGTCTGAACTATTTTTATTCCCACAGATTTATGCTTTTTTTTGATGTCATCGATGAACTTTTGGATCTCTTCTTTTTTAAGGTAGGTCCCTTCGGATCGTACGCTATAGAGAATACTCCTGACTTCTTCTTCTGCTTGCAGTACCGTAATATTTTCCGAAAGAACCTTTTCGTAAATTGACACCATGTCTTGTTTTTCTTTTAATCGGGAAATCACGAAGAGATGACTCAAAGAAATGAGACGAGCGTAGTATCCATCTACAATAATGTCGGGAAGTTTGTTTAATCTTAAGATGTGGCAGATATAGGACGATTTCATGGAAAGCCTCTTGGCTACATCAATGATTCGCATCTGGTTCATGTGAATGACATCTCTAAGCATTCTCGCTTTCTGGAACATATCTTTTTCAGCCTTGATTGTTTCTAGTGCTTTTGTGATCTCTTCATCCGCCATATGGATATTGTATCAAAAACAAGAAAGCAGCCTTAGATAACCGATACGTATTTCTCGCCTCTTTTCACGTAGAATTTAACGAGTCCCTCTTTTAGCGCCATAATCGTGAAGTCTTTTGAAAGCATGGTGCCGGTACCTGCGTTAACTTTTGTACCTCTTTGTCGTAGAATGATATTCCCTGGTCTGACTGGGTGTCCCCCATATACTTTTACCCCCAATCTCCTACCCGCCGAATCCCTATTTCCACTTACTGCTTTTTGAGCTTTTGTATGTGCCATATTTTATGTGTACTTACGGAATTTTTGTTATTTTCACTCTAGTTAACTGTGGCCTGAACCCTTTTACCTTCCTGTACCGAACTTTTGATTTAAACCTCGCAACCCTAATTTTATCACCCTTCAGCTCTTCAATAATTTCACCTTCAGCTTTTTCTTTAAGGAGCGGATTTCCCATCAATACGGAATCCTCAGAAAGCGTTGCAAGAACATCAAAAAGCACTTTCTTTTTTTCCGCATTGACTTTATCAATGATTATTTCGTCATTAGTTTTAACAAGATATTGTTTTCCTCCAGTTTTAATAACCGCAGCGTGCATAATAGATGGATTATACTGAAAAAAATGGGAAACTGCAAGCTAATTATGGGATGAGCGCAATCCCTATCATAAAGGTGGCAATGGCGGAACCTCCGTAAGAAACGATTGGAAGTGCGATTCCTGCAACCGGAAACATACCCAAATTCATGCCAATATTTACGAATACTTGAAAGATGAAATAGGTCATGAATCCCAACACGTAGAAAAACCTTCGTTTAGCATCGTCTCCTTGTTGATAGAAAAAATATATAGCTTTTTTGACCAGATAGAAAACTATCAAAATATAACAAACTATGACTAATAATCCACCAAGAAAACCGAATTGCTCAACAAGAGAAGAGAAAGCGAAATCCGTATTATTTTCAGGCAAAAAAAAGAGGCGCGATTGGGTTCCTAGGCCCAATCCTCGACCAAAAAATTTACCCGAACCAGCCGTAATGATTGACTGGATCATGTTGTATGCGTTCCCCTGTTGATCAATCTGAGGACTTAGGAAACTGAGGATCCGGTTTCTTTGGTACGTCTTCAGGAAAAGCCAAAAAATAGGAAAGAAACTGATAATGGCGGCAATAAAATATGCAATGTATTTTTTTGAAAAAGAAGAAAAATACACCATAAGCACATAGATGAAAAGCAATACCATTGCGTTGCCGAGGTCGGGTTGCTTAAAAATGATGAATGTAGGGATGAGAAAAAGAACAAAACCCACAAAAAATCTACTGAACGTGTTTCTATGTCCATAGCTTTTTGATAAAAAATCAGATAGGAAAAGGATGAAGAAAATTTTGAAAAATTCGGAGGCTTGGAAATTAAAAAAATATAGGTCAATCCAGCGTTTAGATCCCCTAACCTCATACCCAAAAATAAACGTAATGATCAACGCGAACAAGAATACAAGGTAGAAAAAAAACGAATTCATCCGAAAAAAATGTCTTCCAATTCTTCTGGTAATGAAATAGGCAACGAAACCAATCACGATAAAGCTTATCTGGTTAACAAAAAACCGTTGGTTAATTCCAAATAGGTTAAATACGGAAAAAAAACAAAGGAAAATTATCGGAATGATATATTCTAGCGTCATACGCTGCGATGGACTTGTACCTCATCCCCATATGTCACTTCACGCGCAAGTACCCTTTTCTGGATAAATGATTCATAGGATTTGTACTCATGAGGGATTGTCAAAAGAATATATTCATCCTGACTCACCCCTGATTTTTTTCTCAACTCTTGTATCTGTCGAACTAAGTCCCGGATCTTACCTTCTTTAGCAAGAGCGCTTGTTAAATTCGTATCCATCTCGACTTCTATTTGATCCGACTTTTTCGTCGCTGAAAATTGAATCTTTTTAACGTTCAATTCTGAACATAAAAGAGAAGTGTATTCTTCTGTATGAGTAGTATCTTCAAACTTCTTTCCATCCGGCATATAAACTATTGCAACAGACAACGGTTGACGAACTTTTATCTTCACGACTTTCCTTGTCCTTTGACCTGCTTCTGCGATTTCCCTCACTAGTCCCATGTCTGCCATGATTTTTTCATCTATTGACTTTTGGTTAACTTGTGGCCAAAGGCTCAAGTGAACGGATTCGTTTCCCGTGAGACTCGTATATATTTCCTCAGATATAAATGGCATAAACGGCGACAAGAGGATTGAAAGGTTCACGAGGACCACATGCAGGGTTTGATAAAATTTGCCCTTATCTTTTTGATCGTCAGAATTTACCCATATCCTGTCGCGGCTTCGCCTGATATACCATGTGGAAAGATCGTCAACAAATTTTTCTATTTCCAGTGCAGCATCTTTGGCATTGTAATTTTTTAAACACCGTGTAACGTATTCCAAAAGCCAGTTGAATCTGCTCATTATCCATAGATCAAGGATATGGGTTGACGCTGGTTGAGAACTAACATCTTTCAACTTACCAAACCCATCCATACGCGAATAGTCTGAGTAGAATTTGAACAGGTTCCATAGCATAAGGTAAAAAAGTCTTCTTACTTCGTCTGACTTTTTGTAGCCAAAAAGAAGATTTTCCGATGCATTCTGACGGGAGTACATCCATCTCATCACGTCCACTCCGATTTTATCAGCGCCTTCATTGAATTCGATCATGTTCCCCCAACTTTTATGCATCGGCCTACCATCTTCTCCGGTTAATGTAGCAAAACCCAAGACCGTTTGGAATGAGTTCGTATCCTCCAACACCGTTGACATTGCGATAAGCGAATAAAACCAGTTCTTGAATTGTCCGGGGAATGACTCCGTGATGAAGTGAGAGGGAAACCATTCTTTAAAATAGGTTTTATCTCCCGTATAGCTTACTTTCTTATTGTTAGGATCAATGAGAGTTGAGAACGGAATAACACCTGCATCAAGCCATGGGTTGCCGACATCGTTGATGCGTCTGATCTTTCCTCCACAGGATTTACACGATATGTAAACTTCATCAATGTACGGTTTATGGGGAGAATGTCCTTCAAACTGCTTCCATCCTTCTACAACGCGCTCCTTCAACTCTTCTTTAGATCCGATTACTTCGAAATTACCGCATTTTTTGCATTCAAATATCGGAAGAGCTAACCCCCAATACCGATTCTTTTTACTGATAAGCCAGTCATGCATATTCTTTAACCAATCTAATTCGCGCTCTAACCCAAACTCGGGGAGCCAACGAATTTTCTTCGCCACATTCATCATCCTCTCCCTCAACGTCATGTCCCCCGCTTTTGAGTTTTGACTTTTGAGTTTTGACTTTGTATCCATTGCTATATACCATTCTTCTGCCACCTTCCAGACTAATTCCGTTTTACATCTCCAGCACGCTGGATATCGGTGTGTGAAGTGCATGGTTTTTAGGAGATATCGTCCGTGCTCTTTTTCTTTCAAATGGTCGACAATGATTTCAGGGTGTTTTTTTGCGTTTTTCCTTGAAAACTCACCCATTCCTTCAAGATAATCCGCGTTGTCTGCGATGACTGAAATAACCGGCAGATTCCTTTTTTTTCCTAGTTTAAAATCCTCAGTCCCCGCTCCTGTAGCAACATGTAATAACCCCGTTCCTTCAGCAGCGACTACAATCTCCGATCCATCAACAACCGTATGAAAGGTGGAAGGTCTCTCTCCTTTTGCTTTTTTCACTCGTTCTAGGTGATCAAAAGGTGCTTCATACATAAGGCCAACAAGGTCTTTTCCGGAAATTTGTTTTTCAATCTCATACTGCGAGTTAACATTACTTCCAAATATGTATTCGTGGATTGGGATTTCTTTGTTTTTTAGAATTCTTTTCGGCACTAATCCATTTTCGTCAGAGTGTAGTACTACAATCCTGTCACCAGTTCGTTTGTTTTTCCATACCGCATAGGTATATTTCACGTTTACCGCAACCGCCACGTTTGCAGGAACTGTCCAGGGAGTTGTTGTCCAGATAAGAAGATGGACGCGCTCCCATCCTTTAGTCAGGATAGGTAATTTTAAGAATACGGTTTCATGGGTAAGCTCTTTATAGTCTTCTGTTAGCATCTCATGCTGTGATATTGCAGTTTCACACCTTGGACACCAGGGAACCGAATCAAGTCCTTTATAAACCCAACCATTCTCATAGCACTTTTTCAGGAAAAACCAAATCATATAATTGTTTTCGTCGCTCATTGTGAAATAAGAATGTTCCCAATCCATGAAATATCCCAAGCGCTTTGACTGTTCCGTTTGAATGCCGGAGAATTTTATGACTCGATCTCTGCATAATTGAATGAAGTGTGCGACAGAAGCTTTTTTGTCACCCGGCACCAGATTTTCAATTTCTTTTTTACTCTTCAAACTCAATTGTTTTTCAACTTCTACTTCAACCCAAAGCCCCTGACAATCAAATCCATTCTGGAAACGTTCTTTATAGCCCAAAAGGTTGTAAAACTTTTGCCATAGGTCTTTATAAGTTTTTCCCCACGCATGATGGACACCCATGGGGTTATTTGCAGTGATCGGTCCGTCGAAGAATGAAAATCTTTTTTTCGAGGAGTTGTTTTTCTGAAGATATTTTTTTACGATCCCATTTTTATACCAATGGCCTAGCCATTTTTTCTCCATTTCTGGAAAATTTATGTCATTATTTTTAGGTTTAACCATATAAGTATTTGTAA
>PEZG01000037.1 GCA_002774185.1 Candidatus Roizmanbacteria bacterium CG09_land_8_20_14_0_10_41_9
CCTTTATCTGTCCTAACAACTAAAGGGGTATCGACCATCTTGGCCAGCTTCCCTCCGTCGAAGCCGCAGAAGCCGATTGTTTTCATCCCCAGCTCCTTTGCCGCCCCAATTGCCTTTAGGATGTTTGGAGAATTGCCGGAAGCAGAGATACCGATCGCCAAATCCCCCTCCCCGCCAAGATTCCTCAACTGCTCAGCAAAGATATTTTCGTAGTCGGCATCGTTCGCCCAAGCGGTTATCACCGGAATGTTATCTGTCAAGGCGATAATCTTAAACCGCTTGACCGGGCGGTCACCCCTGTGCCCAAGCGGTCCCTTCGCCAAATCACACTCAAAATGAGAGGCGGTCGCCGCGCTTCCCCCATTGCCGAAGACAAGGATCATCTTGTTCTTTTGATAGGCTTCTTCAATTAACCCCACTACCCTAGCGAAGGCATCCTGATCAAGCGCGTTTAAGCAGTTTATGAGTTTCTTTCTGTAAGAGTCGTAAAACGCTTTCGGCATTGCTTATCCCCCCACGTAAATTATTTTGCTTCCCTGCGGCTCAAGCCCAATCTTCACCGGCCGAAGCTCTGGCAGTGCCTCAACAATTTCCTTGTGCTTTGACTTTGGGGCGTAAAGAAGTAGGAAACCACCGCCGCCGGCGCCCAGGATCTTCCCCCCGATCGCTCCCTTCTTCCGGGCCGTCTCATACCACCCATCAATCTTAGGGTTGCTGATTCCTCCGGCAAGCGTCTTCTTCTCGAGCCAGTTCTGATGGAGTAGTTCCCCAAAGGCGCTCAGATCATTCTTCCTTAAAGCATCTCTCAGTTGCTGGGCCAAACTGACCATCCGTCCCAAGCATCTCCGCTTCTCCACCTTGCTGATGATATTGCGGCATTGGTTCTCAAGAATACCTTCTGCCTCTCGCGTGATCCCCGTGTAGAGCATTAGCAGATTCCCCTCCAACTTCCTCTTCGTCTCCGGTTTACAGATGATCGGATCAACGAAAACACTCCCGTCTGGATTGAACTGAATATAATTCAAATTCCCAAAGGCGGCGGCGTATTGATCTTGCTTGCCAATCGGCTTTCCACAACGGTCGATTTCGATCTCACACGCCTCAGCCGCCAGTTTCTCTGCCGAAGCATGCTTGCCCTGAAAAGCGTAAAGAGCATTAAGTAATCCAACGGTATAGGTACTTGAGGAGCCCAAACCTGTCCCCCGGGAGGGGATATCAGAGATGGAGGTGATCTCGATTCCTCCCTTAATGCCCAAAAGAAGGAGCGCTTCCCGGATCAGCTCGTGCTTGAGTTGCTTCGGCTCATCGGCAAATTCGGTGATGGAGTAGCTTGCTCGAATCTTCTCATCAAACTTCTTATTAACGGTGATGTAGATGTATTTGTCGATGGCGGTACTGACCACCGCCCCGGGCTCATGCTCATAGAACGAGGGAAGATCGCTTCCCCCTCCGACAAAACTGATCCTTAGCGGTGTTCTCGAGATAATCATTTTTGGAAATAACTCTTATGCCATTCCCAGGCATCTTCTATCATATCCTTTAGGTCCTTATTTTTCGCCTCCCAACCGAGCGCACTCCTAATCTTGCCGACATCAGCAACCAATTTATCGGGATCCCCTGGCCGTCTCCCTACCTTCTTGAACTTGATCTTCTTCCCAGTAACCTCTTCGGCGGCCTTAATCACCTCTAAAACCGAATATCCCTTCCCGATCCCGACATTGAAGATCTCGCTTTGTTTCTCCTCAAGAAGATGTTTAAGAGCAACGGCATGAGACTCAGCAATGTCCATCACGTGAACAAAATCCCGCACACCCGTCCCGTCAGGGGTATCAAAATCACCTCCAAAAACTTCAACGTGATCCCGCCTCCCTAAAGCAACATCCAAAACGACGGGTATCAGATGGGTCTCCGGGCGATGATCCTCACCAATTCCCCCTCTCGGATCGGCTCCGGCGGCGCAAAAATAGCGCAAGCTGATCGATTTCAAATCGTAAGCGCGGTTGTACCACTCTAAGATCTCCTCGAACATAAGCTTTGATAAACCATAAGGATGGGTAGGGATTTTTGGATCATCCTCTTTTATGGGGACTCTAATGGGATTCCCATAAACCCCGGCAGAAGAAGAAAAGATCAGATAATTGACACCTAACTCCCACATCACCTCCAAAAGATTAAGGCCGTTGGAGACGTTATTGACGAAGTATTCTCCAGGATTTTTCACCGAATCAGGAACGCTCGCCGAAGCGGCAAAATGCATCGCTGCCTGACAGCTTTTGAGAGCTTTCTTAATATCGTCCTTATTAGCTAAATCTCCCTTATGAAACTTCGCTCTTTTGTCCACAAATTCCCGCCTTCCGTTGGAAAGATTGTCCAAAACAGAAACCTTATATCCTTTATCCAAAAGGTATTTTGTAACGTGGGAACCAATATAACCGGCCCCACCGGTGACCAAAATCTTCATACGAGGAAAGTATAACGCAGGTTATCAATAAAAGGAACAAATCGGGGAAGCAGATTTATCTAAGTTTCTTTACTACAACCGAAAACCCATTCCCAACCTTATCATCAACATCCTGCACCTCCAGAATTTTAATCGGTAATTTCTTTTCCTTCTTAAGCCAATCTACGATCTCAACGACATCTTCTGTAATCCAGGCGTGGTAATGACCACCCGGAAGCACCTCATGAGTTTCGATAGTTGCTCCCTTCTTATAATCCTCAATGATGTGGTTTAAAGTGGTCCTGGGGTTATCCTTATCAAAGGTTCGTTCCATATGAGGAACGATCATAAAGATAATACCCCCCGGCTTCAAAACCCGATACCACTCCAAGAGAGTTTTGATCACATCGGGGAAGTGTTCTAGGAGGTGCGAGCTGACGACAAAATCTTGGGAAGCGTCTGGAACAGGGATATTGTCTCCAGATGCATGAATGTCCGCAGGCGCGATCTTTCCACACATCTTTAACTCCTGTTCCTGATCCACAGGCATCGCCAAGCTGACGTTTAGGGTATTGAGGCCAAAAGGATTGTGGGCACCGGCCCCGATTTCCAATCCCTTGCCCTTGCAATACTTATGCGCCAATTGTGACTCTGGGAAAATCATTTACCTCAAAACTCCCGAAGAATCAACTCTTCAATCCGGCGAACGGTTTCTTCCTCATTGGGGAAGCTTTTGACAAACTTGTAGGCGTTTTCCGCTTTTTTCTTCCTTAGTTTCTCGCTTTCTACCAACTTCTCAATCGCTTCGGCTACCCCCTCCGGCGTTGGTTCCGCCAACGTTACGTTCCTCTTTGAACCATAGTTGACCACATTATCCCCGTAATCCAAATCTACCACCGGACATTTGCAGGCCATCATCTCAAAAGGAACTAATGAGGGGTTGGTGGTCGAGAAGGAGATCCCCGCTATCGATGAAGAATAAAGCTTCGCCAGTCCCTGATCAGTTAGGACTCCTAAATTCTTGTGGGAAAAACCAATTCTTACTGGGTCTATTTTATTAGAACCAAATAAAACGACCTCAAACTTAGGATTTCTTGCCTTAAAGATCCTCAACGCCTCGATTCCCAAGGGAAAGCAGCGACGCGACACATGCGTCTCGGGACGGGCAAAGAAGATCAGCTGCTTCTTTCGCCGGGCTTTGCGGGGATAATAAATGTGAGTCCTTACGGGAAATCTAAAGTAGCCGGCTTTTAAGCGGTGTTTTTTCCAAAGGATCCGCGCCGGCCAAGGCCCAGAAGTGATGGGGGTAAACCCTAATCGATAGGTATTCTCGGCGGCGAGATACTCATAACCCATCGGGTAAAAGTACGGCTCATAATCTTGGATAAAGTAAAAACACCTCGCCGCCTTAGAGCGGTTTTTATCAACGACATAGGCGGTTGACCAATGGGTCGCCACCAGGGCGTCGCTGGAGGTGATATTTTCAACCCCTAAGATAACATCCGTTTTTAATTTCATAAAATTATCATCGATAAATTTTTTCACTTCAACCGAAGTTTTAAAGTCCTCATTCGGCGTAACGTAGATCCGGCAGGAGTGGCCAAACTGGGTCAGGTATTTAACCGCCCGGAATATATTCCGATGACCTCCGGAACCTAAAAATGGCACTGGGATGACCCAGCTGATCGAAAGGGCTTCGGGGAGAACACCATTCCGCCTTCGCCAATCGTTGATGATTGTCTCAAAAACTTTCTCTGTTCCCCTCGCCTGCGCCTGAGGTGTATAGGTAGCCAGAGCATGTCGATAAGCCTGCCTCCCTATCTCCTTCCTGAGATGTTCATCCTCAACCAAAACTTTCAGATATCGATACCAATCCCCAGAAGATTCAGCCAAGAAACCATTCTTCCCGTTTCGGATAGCAAACTTATAA
>PEZG01000017.1 GCA_002774185.1 Candidatus Roizmanbacteria bacterium CG09_land_8_20_14_0_10_41_9
CAAACCCGACAGTCAAGGCTATCCAATTGTTTTGGGATGATTCGATAACCGATCTCATCTTATATAAATCATATGCGGATGCGGCAAGGATTGTCGGGACAGCCAAAAGAAATGAGTACTGCGCTGATTCGTCCCGTTTATACCCCAAAATCATCATTGTCACCATAACGATCCCCGCCCGCGAAACTCCCGGTACAACCGCTATTGATTGGGTAAGACCGATGACAAACGCCACTGCCAAGGGGATGTTTGATAGAGATTTTTGCAGAATAATCTTTTTTTTCTTAACGCACCATTCCATAATTAAAAAAATCAATCCAAAAGAAAACAACGCCACGATAATCAGGGGCAACGAATTAAAAAACACGGTTTTTATTATGTTATAAAGGAAGAATCCTATGACGGCTGTTGGGATAAAAGAAACGGCAAGGGTATTCAACATCTGCGGGTTTTTCCTAATATAGGAATAATATAATGTTACTACTGCCAGGATTGCTCCGGACTGTATAAACACTTCGAACAACTTCACAAAATCCGTTTGGGCGACGTTCAAAACCTTAGAGGCAATAATTAGATGCGCGGTTGAAGAAATGGGCAAGAATTCAGTTAAGCCCTCCACAATGCCAAAAACTACCACATTCAATACATTCATATATAAAGTATACCTATTGTAATGGAGATTTATCGAGTATATACACGATCGTCTTAGCATATTAATGTTCTATTTTGCTAAATCAAGGACGATCGGTATATAATATAGTTTATGAAAATTGCGATCGTACACGATCAACTCCAGGAGTTTGGAGGGGCTGAGCGCGTGCTGGTCTCCCTTATCCGCATATTCCCTGAGGCGGATGTATTCACCTCATTCTATAACCCTAACTCGTTAGGAATCCATGCTCCACTATTTAGAAACAAACGGATCCATACCTCATGGGCCGACAAAATCCCTTTTCTAAAAAAACTGTATTCTCCGCTACGCTTCATCACTCCTCTCATATGGGAATCGTTTGATTTTTCATCCTACGACCTTGTCATTTCCTCGTCTGGATCATACATGTCAAAGGGTATCGTAACAAAACCCAATACTACCCATATATGCTATCTTCACCATCCGCCCCGCTACCTATACAACTATGAAACTGCAATTGAATGGCAGAAATATAGATTGATTAAAATCTACGGAAATTTAATTAATCATAACTTAAGAATATGGGACTACTTTACTTCCCAGCGGGTCGGTTATTTTATTGCAAATTCGGAGGAAACGAAAAGAAGGGTAGAAAAGTTCTACAGAAGGAATGCCGTTGTAATTTATCCTCCGGTATCCGTTCCTGAGGAATTTGAGACGAAATATTCCCCGGATTCTTCACAATATTATTTGACTATTTCCCGTTTGGCTCGGGCAAAGCACGTAGATATTCTCATAAAGGCAGCCAACAAGCATAAATTCCGTCTGAAAATTGTAGGAATAGGACGGGATGAGGTATATTTAAAAAAAATCGCAGGAAAAACCGTTGAATTTCTTGGAAGCGTCTCAGATAAGCAACTTCCTGAGCTATACCGAGGAGCTAAGGCCTTCCTTTTCGCATCGGTGGATGAAGAATTCGGAATCGCTCCGGTTGAGGCTATGGGTCATGGATTGCCAGTTATTGCTTTTAAATCAGGTGGTGTGCCGGAAATCGTAAAAAACGATGAAAGTGGGTATCTTTATAATAAGCTTCATGAGGATGCGCTTATTGAAAAAATAGAACTGTTTGAAATCTTACCTCCAGACAAAATAGAAGAGCTTCGCATCTATGCCAGAGTAACTGCACTGGCTTTTTCGGAAGAAAATTTTAAAAGAGATCTCCTGAAATATATTTCTTCTCTTTTTCCTAATTCTAAATTCTCAAATCTTAATTCTTAATTCTTAATTATTCATACCGTATCGCATCCATTGGCGTAAGATCAGCCGCTTTCTTTGCTGGAAACACTCCAAAAATAATTCCAATCGCTGAGGAAACCCCTAGGGCAAGGATTATGGACTGTGCGTCAATATATGCCGGAAACAGACTTTGGAGAAAAAACACGATCACATAAGAGACGGTTAGCCCCAGTATCCCACCTATCAAAGACAAAATGACTGATTCTGTCAAAAACTGCGCTAAGATATCACTCTTTTTTGCCCCCAGTGCGCGCCTGATACCAATTTCCCTTATCCTCTCAGTCACCGTCACATACATGATATTCATAATTCCGATTCCTCCCACAACCAGAGAGATCGCCGCTATCGCAACCAGAACGGTGTTGATGATCGAAAAAATCGACGAGATGGTTTCCATAATCTCCTTTTGTTCAAGTACGGAAAAATCGTCCTTATCATATCTTCGCTCCAGCAAGCGTTGCACATCCTCTTTGATCTGAGGAATTGCATCTTTATTTTCCGCCTTAAAATAAATAGCGTAGAATTTCTTATCCGGATTGAAAGAATAGGTGGCCTTAAAAGGAATATATGCGTGATCATCTAACCCTCCTCCTCCAAGACCTCCGCCTCCTTTTGACTTAATTACCCCGATGATCTTGAAATTCTGATTTTCCATGGTTACATTCTTCCCGACGCTTTCCTCGGCTGAATCAAACAATTTTTCAACGACGGTAGTGCTCAACATGATAACCTTTCCGCCTTTTTGCACGTCTTTTTTTTCCATCAACCTCCCGTACTCCACTTCAAGATTAAACATGGGTACGATTTGTTCCGATGATCCGACAATCTCCACTATCTCGGTTTTACCATTAGCCTCTACGGTGGAACCTGCTTTTGCATATCCTGGAGCGATATAGGTTATGGACTTAACCTTTTCAATCGTTCTCACATCTTTATCATCGAATTTGATTCCGCCTACTATTCCTCCTCCCCGAGTAATGGTAGCTTTGCTACCTGGCATGACATACATGAGGTTGGAACCAAGACTTTCAAACTGTTGTTCTATGTAGCGCTTTAACCCGAGACCCAGAACCATCAAAAGTACGACGGCCATTACTCCGATGAGAATTCCCAAAGATGTTAGGAACGTTCTCCCTTTGCTCCTTGAAAAGTCAAAAAAGGCAGACTTTATGGTGAAAACTAAATACCGAATGTATTTCATACGATTTGCCCGTCAACCATTTTTATAGTTCTTCTGGTTCTTTCTGCAACATGCGCGTCATGGGTAACTACCACGATGGTTATTTTTTCCTCCCTGTTGAGCTCGCTAAGTAAATCCAATATGCTTTCCCCTGTTTTGGAATCAAGATTCCCTGTGGGCTCGTCTGCCAAGATACACTCCGGATGCATGATGAGTGCGCGTGCAATTGCGACACGTTGTTGCTGTCCTCCAGAGATTTTATTTGGATAAGAATTCTCTTTGCCTTTTAATCCAAATTTATCGACCAGGTCTCTTGCTTTTTCTAAGGGATCATAGGAGAGTTTTACGGATGCGTACACCGATGGAAGAAGAATATTTTCCAGTACGGTCAATTTATTGATGAGATTGAATTGCTGGAACACGAATCCAAAAAAAGCGTTTCTCAAAGCCGAAATTTTGTCATCCCCCAAACCTGTAACGTTTTTTTCATCGACGTGGATAGATCCTTTTGTGGGTTGATCCAATAACCCCATGACATACATTAACGTTGATTTGCCGCATCCCGAAGGTCCAACAACACCTATAAACTCTCCCTTTTCAATCGTAAGGGTTATGTCCTTTAGCGCGGTGAAAGTTATTTCCCTGTCTATTTGATATTCTTTCCAGACGCCCTGAAGTTTAATCATAAATGACATCCCCTTTTTGTAACCCTGAAGTGACAATAGTATTTGCATCGATTTCTTCTGCGGTCTTGATATATGTCTTTGTTGGTTTGCCATTGATCAGCTTCAATACGTATGCTTTTCCATTTTCCTTCTTGATCATAGATGTTGGAACGGAAAGGACGTTTTCCACCTCCTTTATCAAAAAGTTGACGTCCCCGGTCATCCCGATCCGATACTTATAGGCGGAATTATCAACCGTCAGCCCGAGCTTTACTTGGTACACGGTTCCCGTTTCGTCTTCTTTTGGAACAAACGAAATAAAGTATATCTTCCCCTTGATGGTTTCGTCTGGATATGAATCTAGGATTACTTCTCCCAATTCATCTTGCCGTAACCGCCATACTTCTGTTTGATCTGCGGTAATTGAGAAATAGATCGTCGTGGGGTTTACGATTTCAAACTCTGCTTGGGTTGGGGTGATATATACTCCTGCGTAAGGTGAGGCAGCTCGCACAACGATTCCCTCAATAGGTGTATAAAGATAGGAATACTTTAATGCAATATCCTTCAACTCCACATCAATCACTGCATTGTCGAGATCATACTGGGCTTTTTCAAAAAGTCTCTGCATTTCGGCCAACTCCAGAGTAGTTTTTAGACCCTTATCGCTGTTGTCGTCTTTTGATTGTTCGAAATCCAACCTTTCATTCACATAGGTGTTAAGATACTTCTTTAGATTCTTTTGGAGCTCTGCTTGATCCTGGGAAGCAATTCCTTGGAATTTCTTGACATAGTCCCCGACCTTCACGCCCACCCACGCGAGTTTCCCTGAAGTTTGGAACCTCAACGTTGTTTTTTCCTCTGCGTCAACCTCTCCGGAAAGGGTCAGCATCTCCTTTAAGTTTCTTTTTTTCACCGTGTAAGCGCTTTTCTTATCGAGTGTGGCTTGCGTGCTTTTTCTCCAATACACGAAACCGCCGACTGCGATTGCAAGTATCACCAACACATACCAATACTTCTTCAAAAAAGAAACCATATGATTAAAAATTATTATATACCGTTAGCAGTTGAAACCGCAACGAGTATATACTCGATCGTCCTAATATATCAAAATTTAATTATTAAAAAAGTTGAAATTCAAAGACGATCGGTATACCATCAAAGGTAAGGCAACCAGTTAGATATCGGCATCACATTATACGCCATGAAATTCCAAGCGTAAAGGTATATCGCAGGGAGAAGCACCATAAATGCTATTAGAAATTTTTTGGAGGTAAGAAAACGTTCAAATGCAATTGCTGACAGCGGCCACAAGGGGAGACTATAGCGAGCGATGTCTCTGTGTTGTACAAACAGTACTGCCACAAAGAAAATAACTGAGAAATAAAAAAAGCTTCTGTATCGGATATCTTTTAACGTGAAAATTGTGTAGAGATATAGGAAAAAATAGAAAATAATGTCTTCAAGCCATGCAGTCCCTACCCAGGTTTTCTGAAAATTAAAAACCGAGTAGGGAAAAACCAGGTGGATATTATCTCCGGAATGGAAATAAGCAAGAAAGTCCCCGTATTGAAAATAGTACAACGTACATACCGCGACAAATCCCAATGGAATAAGAAGAATCCCCATATATTTCCATTGGATCTTTTTCTCTTTCAGGTATTTTTCAAGAAACACCAGCCCGTAGGCTGCAAAAAGGAGTACTCCCGGAGTTTTTACCATTGCGGATAGTGCCCCTGCTGCTCCGGCGGCCAGGTATTTTTCTTTTTCGAAAAAATAGAGAGAAATAAGGATCAATAGAATGAATAGGCTTTCAGGTGCTCCTATGGATCTAACAATTAACAACCGCGGGAAAAAAAGGAACAGGATCGTCAACAATAATGGTTTTTGGGACAGTTTCAACTCCTTTAAAAGGAAGAGTAGAAAACATCCCAGTAAACCTGTTGCTAGGAAATTGACTAAAATCATGGATTTCAGATATCCGAATGTAAAAGAAAAAGCCCGGATGAGAATGGGATATAAGGGTAAATGGGCGGCGAAGTATCGGGGGGAAATCGACAGTTCCATCTGTAAACTTTTGATTAACGCCGGATCGTACAGGGTCTTTGCGGGAATAATATAAAGAGGACCGTCGAAATTCCGATAAATGTACTGGAATGTAGAGTCCTCAATCCGCAACCCAAACCAGGCGTGGAACCTGCCTAGGAATGGCATCCACAAAACAAAAGTACTTATTAAAACAACGAAGATTACGGTAAAATATGCATATATGCCCGTTAGGCGACCCTTTAGAACCATATTGCCCATTGTATCAAAAAATAGAGGTCTTATTTTACTCTTTTTGGCCGTATCATTCATTCGGCTCTACCGTTTGTCGGATTTCGCCATGTTCCTTAGCGATCAGGGACGGGACGCGATCATAGTAAAGCGCATTGTTACCGGCGAACACTTCCCGGCAATCGGCGCCCCTACTTCAATCGGACAAGTGTACTTAGGCCCCTTTTACTATTACTTTATTGCTCCATTTCTCTGGCTTTTCTCTTTTGACCCGGCAGGACTCGCCTTTGCGGTTGCTTTTTATTCCATATTGGGGCTTATCGTCTCATATCTATTGATAAAAAAGATTTTGGGGAGGTCGGTTGGGGCTTTTTTTCTTATCTTTGCCGGCTTTTCATTTGTCATGGTCGACACTTCAAGATTCTCATGGAACCCTAACCTTCTCCCGACGTTTTCCTTTTTGACACTGCTGCTCTACTACTTTATGCTTAAGGAGAAAAAATATGTCTATTCCATCCTTTTTGGCTCATTCTTTGCTTTTTGCCTGCAGTTGCACTACTTGAGCAGTCTTTTGGTTTTACCATTCTTCCTCTATCTTGTTTTAGGAAGCCGACTACATAAGGAATTTCTCCCAACTCTGAAGCGTCTTGCAGTTGCCTGTTTTGCCTTCCTGTTTTGGAATATTCCGTTACTCATATTTGATTTGAGACATGGGTTCTTAAATAGTAAGAATTTCTACAAATTGTTTACCGAACGCGCGATGGTTGAAAGCGGTTCTCTGTTCTCCCGACTTGCGCAAACAAGCAATTACTTTTTTTCTCCCCTTATCACCACGCATCTACCAAACCCTATAGTCCTTCTTCTTATTCTTCTAATTCTTTTTGTATCTATTGTCACCTTCATAAGACAAAAACGCGATTCATTCCTATTCCTCAATTTGCTGAACATAAGTTCTTACCTTCTTTTCTTTAGCCTACTGAATTCACCCAAGTACACTCACTATTTTGGACCCATTTTTTTCAGTATGTTTTTCCTGATCGCATCTCTTTCTGTCTACGGTTGGAAAAGATCCCCTTATGGAAAAATACTCGTATGCATCGTGTTGATTCTATACCTATATACGAATGGAAGACAATATTACTTTCTGTTTGGAAAATCTTACGGTCAAATACTGCATGCGAAAACTGTAGCCGAGTTTCTTGCTCCCAAAATTGGGAATAGGCCATTTAATATCGCCACATGGCCAGTCGAATTCGCGGAGGACCACTATCTTTACTTTCTCGAATTAAAAGGTCACGTGCCAGTCTCCCGAGAAAAAATAGAAATCAGCGACCAAATGTTCGTCCTTTGCAGTCAAAAACCGTGCCGCGTCATCCAGTCACCATCGTGGAACATTTCAATGTTCGGAAAAGCAAAAATTGCTACAATATGGGATGTTGAAAACATTACGATTTATAAATTAGCGCATGACAAGTAACGAGATCACTATTACGTTAGTCATTCCCTGCTACAACGAGGAGGTGAATATCCAAAAGGGAGTACTGGATAAAATCGGAAATTTCACGCAGTCCCATCCTAACTTTGCCGAAGTTTTGATTGTGGATGACGGATCCTCTGATCGTTCAAGAGAGATCGTAAAGGATAAGTATTTAGAAAAATTCCCAAAGTTTTCTCTTATGGAAAACAGTCATCAGGGCAAAGCATTTGCCGTGATTGCCGGTATCCGAAAGGCAAAGTCGCCGTATGTACTTTTTTCCGATATTGATCTCGCGACGCCGCTGGAAGAGTCTGAGAAACTGATAGACGAAGCAAAGAAAGGAACCAAAATCATCATTGGTTCAAGAAGTGCTACTAGGAAAGGAGCACCGTTTTTAAGGAAAATTATGGCAGTTGGATTTATCTTTATCCGCAATTTTATGATCGGACTGAAGGGGGTCAGGGATACTCAGTGCGGATTTAAAATGTTCCATACCAAATCGGCCAATACGATCCTGGATGCGCTCATAGTGTTTAAAAAAAACAGGAAAGCGAAAGGATCGTCCGTATCCGCAGGGTTTGACCTTGAATTTCTTTTCTTAGCTCAGAAATTCTGTTTCAAGATTAAAGAGGTGCCTGTGACATGGCGTCATGTTGAAACGAAAAACGTGCATTTCATCGCGGATTCCATCGAAACGATAAAGGATATTCTCAGAATGAAATATTATGATATTAGGGGCGCGTATATTTTAAAATGAAAAAGTCCCTGGTTGAAGGTGTGGTTCTTCTATTAATCTCGATTATTTTGATTTTCTATCAATTCAATCAAATCCCAAAAAATCTCTCCTACGACGAGGTTGAATTCGCACGGTTAGCTCTTCATTTGGATAAGGTTCCCTATACCCCGTACAGTCCTCTTGCGACCGGACATTCCACATTGTATTTCTACATCATACTTTTCTCTTTTAAAATATTTGGTATCACTTCATTTGCGCTGCGCGTCCCCTCCGCTGCGTTTGGACTTCTTAATGTTTTCTTGATCTATATCCTCATGAGAAAAATATTTGATAATAAAAACAGTTTTATGCCGTTCCTTCTTGCACTTGTCTTTGTAACCCTGCGATGGTATTTCAATTTTGCCCGCTATGCATTCGAGGCAACCTTTCTATTATTTCTGGAATTATCCTCCATCACCCTATTTTTTGAATATGTTCGAAAAAAAGACAAATTTTTTCTTGCGCAGTCCGGTTTTTTTTCCGGACTCGCGTTCAACTCATATCTTCCCGGCAGATTGTTTTTTCTCGTGCCTCTTTTTTTCTTGGCAATAAAACGGCGTCTCACATCCATTTTTGTTTTTATTATCCCGTTTCTCATCGTAATTACTCCTTTATGTTTATATCTGTGGGCTCACGGAGATTCCCGGGTCAATCAACAACTCTATCCGGTAAATACGGAATTAACTATCTCCCAAAAGGTTAACTTCCTTTCACAAAATGTAACGTTTTTCGTCTCAAGTTTTTTCATTAAAGGAGACATGAACGGGAGACATAATTATCCCAGGAAACCCAGTTTGAATCCCATCGTTGGCGTATTTGTGCTCTTGGGACTATGCCTGTCGTTTTTGAAACTGTCTAATTTTTATAACCAATTTTTTTTAGCGTATTTTTTTATCTCCGCTCTGCCATCCCTCCTAACCTATCCTTGGGAAAACCCGAATATACTCCGTACGTTTACAGCGATTCCCTCCCTGGTTTTTTTTATTGGGAACGGCATCCAGTTCCTGATGAGATTGAAGGTTAAATTTCAAAAAAGATTGTTCGTATTCTTTGTTTTCGTTCTTTTTGCAATATCCTCGTTTTACGAAATACGGACGTATTTCGTATACCAAAGCAAAGTATTTGACCAAGCGTTTGAGGCGGTTGGATCTTTGAAGGAGAATTTAATAAAACCCTATGTTAAATAGTATTCTCCTCTTTTTAAAAAAACATTTCCTTATCGCGGCATTCCTCGTTCTTTTTGCTGTTAGTATTGGGTATAAATTCATTGCTTACCCTGCTCCATTTTATGATTGGGATGAATCAATTTATGCGCAGGTGGGACGGGAAATGGTTGAAAGGAAAACACTCATTCCCCTTTGGCAGGGGAATTACTGGTTGGATAAGCCTCCCCTGGTCCCGTTCGCATACGGAGTTGTTTTGAAAATGGGAATCGCTTCTCCCGAATTGTCGACCAGATTTTTTACCCTTCTATTAAC
>PEZG01000006.1:0-6507 GCA_002774185.1 Candidatus Roizmanbacteria bacterium CG09_land_8_20_14_0_10_41_9
AGTACTACTACCGGTGCTGGTGGAGGCTACGGTGCCCGTGAAGAAGGTACCGGCGGTGCTGGTGGTTCCGGTGGTGGAGGAGGCGGTCCTTGTACCACGGGTGATAAAGCTGGCGGAGCCGGCAACACCCCTCCCACTACCCCTGTCCAAGGTTATGCCGGTGGTACTGCTATTGACTCTTCTTGTACCTATCGTGGTGGTGCTGGGGGTGGTGGCGCTAGCGCTGTCGGTAATAATAATTTAAGTAACGGTGGTGGCGGTGCTGGTGGCGCTGGTACAACCAGCAGCATCTCCGGCTCTTCTGTAGCTCGTGCTGGTGGAGGTGGTGGCGGTACGGGTAGAAACGCTGGCGCCCTTGGCGGAGCTGGCCAAGCCGGTGGTGGTAACGGTGGATCTTCTCCAAATGGGGCTGGCGGTAACGCTACTGCCAGCTCTGGTAGTGGAGGTGGTGCTGCTGGTTCCGGTACAAATGTCGGTGGTAACGGTGGTTCAGGCATCGTCATCATCCGCTATCCATCCTACTTGGGTTCCAGGTTATACAACAACGGTACCCCTTCTGGCACAACGGTAGTAAATGGCTTCTCCGGCAAGGCGAGACAAAATTCAATTTCTAGCTATATTTCAGTCCCAGATAATTCCTCTCTAGAACCTACCAATGTAACAGTAGAAGCTTGGGTTTATCGTACGGCTGATGACGCTGATTGGCAAACAATTACCGCGAAAGTTTATAGCACCTCTAGTGGCGCGGATAGCTATTATCTCGGTTTTTATAATAATATTTTAAGGTTCTATACATATAACGGTGCGACAGATGACTACCTTGATTCGAGAGTAATAGATAACAATGCTTGGCATCACGTAGCGGCAACATTTGACGGCTCCACTAAAAAAATTTACATTGATGGCAATCTTGCCAACCAAAATGCTTGGAATCAAACAATTGCTTACGGGAATGGTCCGCTTGGAATTGGAAACGATCAAAACAGTGGTTCTTGGGCCACCGATGAAGGCTTCGTAGGTACTCTCGACGAAGTCCGTATCAGCAATATTGCTCGCACAGCAGATGAGATTGCCGAGAGCTACCGCGCAGGCCGCGATCACCATTTTTCCAAAACCATTTCATCCACCGATCTCTCAACGAAGACCAAAGTGCCGTTTTGGATCGCATCAGACCGGCAGGGAACGTTTTTAGAGACAACCGTTGGCGAATCGTCGTTTGCCAACTATGAACCGGATGCCAATACGGTTGGGCTCTGGAAGCTTGAAGATGAAAATAGTTTAATTGCCTCCGACTCAACTGGTAATAGTAATAATGGGTTCATGAATCAGGACCAAATCCTTCATACCCAATATGACGGAATAGTTGGGCATCCGACTGATCACGCAGGACTACTTGCTGATTTTACTCCTACAACATTGTATGTAAAAGAGATCAATAATTCCATAAATGTTCCCTCCCAATCACTTTATGATCAACGCGATAATATGTACTCAACCTGGCTAAATGTTAAATATGCGGGGACATGGTCATTTGCCGTTGATGGAGATGATGCGGTTGAAGTAGAAGTAGATGGGGTGGTTGTAGGAGGATATTATGGCGCTCATGGGTTTTGTTCCTGCCAGACGTATGGAGGAACTATTAGCCTTACAGCAGGGTGGCATAAACTGATTGCTCGACATGAAGAAGATGGCGGCGGCGAGGGAATTATTGTTTACTATAAAGATCCTGATGATGCTGCTTGGAGTATTTTGACCAGTGCAAATCTGGCCGCTTCTGCAACACTGCATGCTTCATTACCCACTGATGCCTATGTCTCAACGTCAACATATATTTCTAATGGGTTAGCTTATCCGAATTTCATAGTTCAAGGAAAAATCGGCAAAGCGAGGAGTTTTAATGGCGGTTCTGACTCAGTTTATGTAAATAGCTCTCTTATCAGTACCAATCAGGACTTCACTATGTCTGCCTTCTTCTATCCAAGATCATGGTCCAGTAGCGGTTGTGGACCCAATCAAATCATGACCAACGTTTGGTTTATTTTTGGGAACGATAGTGGAACTGGATTCAACTTTGGACTTAAGGATTCCACCTTTACTTGGAGAGAATGGGTCTCGACGACTCTTCCCTCGCTTAATACATGGCATCATGTGGTTGGAGTTCGTGAAAATAATTATCTCATATTGTACATGGATGGAAAATTCGTTGGCAAAACAGCAACGAATCTAGGAAATACAGCTATTTCAAACGTGTATATTGGCGGGTCACACTGTTCAGCTTATGGATTTGATGGGTACTTAGATGAGGTGCGTATTGATAAAGTCGCTCGTTCAGCCCTTGACATCCGCCAAGCCTATGAAATCGGCCGTAGGACGCATCCGATCACGATCGATTTTAAAGCCAAGCTGGATGGCAGCAATTTAATTGCGGATTCCAGCGATTTGTCGTTTATCGTTGACGGCACGGGCTATGGAGCTTCCATCAAAGGAGCAGGTATATATGTGGAAGATAAGATTATCGTCAAAGAGAATTACAACGGCACAGAATATATTGCTCAAGGGACGGTTTCCTCAGTCACTGCTTCAACCGGAGCGGTATCGGTTATAAGCTGGGATGCCGGATCAACATTCCCTACCGGTGGCCAGACAGGATTCTCAGCGAATGCCACGGTATTTAAATGGCAACGGGAATATTTTGATCTGACCGGCATCACAACAGGAGTCGGCGGAACAGATCCGGTCAATCAGAGAAATGCCGTCAACCGGCTTACGTTTAGGGTTACGGACGGATCCGAGGGTGCAAATATTTGGCTCGACGATATGCGATACTCGGATGCATACCTGACAAATTTCCTTGGCTCTACAATCCCCTCATCATTGAATAGGTATTTTCAATACCGGACGATTCTTTCATCCAATGACACGCAGGTATCTCCATCCCTCTCGTCCGTAACGCTTGACTACATCCAGAATTCTCCGCCGAATCTGCCGGTGCTTGAGGCTCCGACTGCTCCCGGCAATACCAATATCAGCCTTTCTCCCACGTTGAAAACCAGAGCCACGGATGATGACTTGGATTATCTCCGGTATAAAATCGAGCTTGCTACCGATTCGATATTTACCCAAAATCTCCAGACGTTTACCCAACCGTCCGGTTCACCGCAAACCGGATGGACCCAGCAAGATGCCGAAAGCGGAACCGCCTACGCATCCGGCACCCAGGCGGCTTACACGCTTCAAACGCTTCTTAGCCCCAGCACAACGTATTACTGGAGAACGTATGCGGTTGATCCGGACGGACGAAATATCTGGAGCTCTACCCAATCCCCCGCAGGTTCATTTGATACAACGAATCCTCCAACCGCCCCCACCCTTCCCTTCTGCCAGGGAGGTACAAGTCCGACGCGGATAACAACTACCACTCCCCAATTTTCAGCAATACACAATGACCCGGATTCCGACTCGGCAAACTACTATCAGATCGAGGTAAACACGCAGTCTGGTTTTGGAGGGACTATCATGTGGGATTCGGGAAAAACATCCATGTCTTCTCTGGCGTCTGGCAGCCGATCCTCAAACGTCACCTATAACTTCGACGCAACCGGAACTCCCCTTACTTTAGATGGTTCAACATACTATTGGCGAATCAAATTCTGGGATACGAATCTTGCGGTCGGATCCACGTCGGCGACTCAACAGTTTACCCTGAATGCTCCGCCGTCTGCCCCCACGTCTCTTTTAACAAACGGGTCTTCCAATCCATCAAATGTCACTGATTTTACCCCGTATTTCTCTGCTATTTATAACGATTTGGATGTCGGAGATACGGCAACGTCTTTTCAGCTGCAGGTAAACACCAACTCGGGCTTCTCCGGCGGAACCATGATGTGGGACAGCCTAAAAGTCGGACTGACAAATCCTTTAGCACAAGGAGCGCGATCGCCAAATATTAATTATGGCGGATCCACGCTGCATCCGGGGGAAACGTATTATCTAAGATTTAAATTCTGGGATGCGCTGGATGTTGGCGGAACATGGAGCTCGGAAACGGCATTCTTTACCATGGAGCCCTTAAACACACCTTCCTACTGTACGCTGAGTTGGAACCCTACGGGAACGGAAATCACCATTGATTGGGATGATTTGAATTCTATTGAAACTGGATACCGGCTACAAAAGAACGAGGGTGGAGCCGGGTTTCAGGATTTTACGAGCCCAAACCCGCTTGCGGCAGACACGGTTACCTATCTGGATACGGTCACCCCGGGCGTTGAGTACCAATACCGCGTGCGTGCTGAGAAAGATTCGGATTACGGTTCCTGGTGCACCTCATCGTCTGCTACCCCCGACATAAAGTATTTTAAAATGGGCGGGGTACGGATGGATGGAATAAAAATAGAATGATAAATGACAAAATTCAAATCCACAAATCAAATCCCAATGGCAGATCACAAAAATCTAAACTTTATTGGTAATCGCTGCGAATATAAGAGAAAGCTCGTGTGCTTCTTTCCAGTATATTCTGAGTTTTTCTTTCTTAGAGGGAATCGCTACCGCAAGCATTCGGAGCCAGTGGGTAGTTTCTTTAGCTTCTTTCTTACAAATACTAATTTTGTTTTTGAAATCCTTTTTAGAATCAGATCCATTTGCTTCCATATAGTTTGCTCCTATACTCGTTGCGCTCCGAATAAGCTGGTTCATTAACGGAAACACTATTTCATTCCTTTCTAAACTTTTGCAAAAAACGATGATATTTTGTCCAAATACTGCTGTTCTTTCCTCAAAATCATATTTTCTTGCCCTCATTAAATATATTCTTTACTTTGCTTCCGAAAAGTCAATAGACTATACCCAACATAAAATTCAAATGACAAAGCTCAAATGTCAAATCAAATTCAAATAACAAATTATAAATTTCAAATCAAGCTTAAAGCTTAAAATTCAAAAGGTTTTACTCATTTGTAATTGATACTTCGACTTTGCTCAGTATCATCCTGAGTTTATCGAAGGATGAGATTTTGGATTTGATTTGTCATTTGACATTTGACTTTTGAATTTGATTTGTGGATTTGCTTGCCTCGCCGGCTCGCCTCGCTGCGAAGCGGGCAGGCGGGTTATTTGTGATTTGAGCTTGAATTGTTATTTGAATTTTGTCATTTGTCATTATTCATAAATGGAGCAATCATTGACATTTTCTCTTTTTTCCCCTATTCTGAAAATAGGCCCCCTATGAAACCTTACGGTCTCTTAAGATTATATATTCTTCTTATATCTTGTTGCTTATTAATTGTTGCAAGTATTGCCATTTCTATCCAACTGTTTCAAAATGCCAAAAGCTCGGAAGCTGATGTGACTCAACTCCAAGTCGGCGTAGATATTCCGTCGTCAACCACCCTTGTTGGAAACATTTTCCTTCCCGGCAACAGCAAGTGGTCATCGGACGGAAAACTCGGTATCGGGACGACGGGACCAAATGACATATTAGATGTATATGGGAGTGCTCGTTTTGGGACAAGTGGCAATGTGGTTCGATTTGAAGCTCAATCCGGATTCAATAGATTTGCCTTTAATGAGCTTCGATTCTATGACTGGGATGGTGGTGGCGATATGGTTACATTTTCAAACGGCAACGTCGGCATCGGGACGGTGAGTCCAGGGCAAAAACTGGAAGTGAATGGTTATCTTAAGTTTACCAATAGTTCAACGTATGGTAATACCATAGGTACTTCTGATGGTACGCTGGGAAACTTCAACATCGGTGGAGCAATGGGATCCAATGATTACTTTTCCATCTTTGGCGATGGTGCAAGCAATGCGGGCATCCTGCACATCAGGACCGGGGACGACGGCACCGAACCCATTCAGTTTGAACAGAATACAAACGTCCGTATGGCTATTAACTCAGGTGGCAACGTTGACGTCGCTGGATCAATAGATGTAACGGGAGGATCAGGTACAGCCTATAATACTGCGCCTATTGAAATCGCAACAACTTTAACTCCCCGTATTGCTTTCCATCGGCCCGGAGTCGTCGCAAGCCAAATCGGGATGGAATCAAATGGTTGGATTAGGACATATAATAATCCTGGGACTGGATATGAGAATTTTGCAGCAGCTACAATGACAGCGAATGGAAATGTAAATATCACCGGTGGCCTCTATTTTACCGCCGCGAATCCTACCATCTCAGCTTCTTCCTATTTTATTGCGGCAGGTGGTGCATATTTCAGCAGCGGCACCGTATATACCGAAGCAACGATTCAGGCACGGGGAGGCATAGCGGATGATGGAGGAGACCTCGAACTAAATGATTATGTACGCATATCGGGTGCGGTTGTCTGTCTTGGAGGCTATTGCCCAAGCAACTATGCTATCCGTCTCACGCCAAACCTTCATCTCAATTCCAATGGTGGATATGCGACCATCGTCAACTGGGACAATGGTACTACAGGTGCTACACAGACATTTAGAGTCGGAAATGGAGCCGGTGCGGATGCATTCTATGTACGC
>PEZG01000006.1:6535-9467 GCA_002774185.1 Candidatus Roizmanbacteria bacterium CG09_land_8_20_14_0_10_41_9
CACTCTATGCATCCGGAAGCTCTCTAAGATTTAAAGAGAACATTTCTAATCTCCAAATTGATACAGAGAAAATCTACCAACTTCGACCGGTTTCCTTTGACTTTAAACCGGAGTACGAATCCTATGGGCAGGATATTAGTGGAGGCAGACAGATGGGGCTCATTGCTGAGGAAGTATACAAGGTGATTCCCGAACTTGCTATCCGCGAAAAGGATGGGAACTTGGTTTCCAACGTTGACTACGAAAAGCTCGGCGTCCTTCTTCTAAAAGAAGTTCAAAAACACGAACAGACGATTGATCAACTAAAAAAGGAAAATGCAGAACTTCGTGAAACCGTAGGAAATCTCGAGGAACGAATTGAGAAGCTGGAATCGATTAGCAATTGATTCATTGCCCCATTGCTAAAATTCAAATGACAAAATTCAAATTCACAAATCAAACTCAAAGTTCAAAATTCAAAACGGTTTTATCATTTGTAATTGATACTTCGACTTTGCTCAGTATCATCCTGAGTTTATCGAAGGATGAAATTTTGAATTTGATTTGACATTTGTCATTTGTCATTTGAATTTAATAATGGATCGATCTAAATCATCCCGTTGGTATCTACTCTATGTATTTATTCTCTTCTCAGCGCTCATCGGCGTGTTCTTTTTCTACAGGAACTACCAAACGCCTAAAGAAACAAAGAAGCCATCCCCTCCCCGTTTAGCTTCTGCCAAACCCGTGAGCGGGGGAATCTCGCTGAGCGGGACAAAAAAAAGGAAATCCGTTGCCGTACCCGGAAAACAAACCTATTCCATCATATCCTCCCATAAATCCCCTGAGTTTACAAAAGCCGTCATTGATCCGGAGGATGTGAAACTGGGGGAAAAACAGACGATGACCGTATCCGTGAAAGACGAAAAAGCTACGATCGTATCGGTTATCGCAGAGATTGAAACGGACAAAGGCAAGATCAACCATCCCCTCTTCCTAAAAAACGGGGACGCTAGTGACGGTGTGTGGGAGGGGTCGTGGATTGTGAAAGATACCCACGATACCACGTATGTTACTATTTTCAGAGCAAAAAACAAAATTGGAGAGACTGGTGAAGCCCGCATCTCCTGGACCGACCCCGGCTGCGGATGCACTGGTACAAACTGTACAATCAGTGGAAACTGTACGGTTTCAGGTACTGACGGAGCCGATGGAGGAACGTTAACGATAAACGGCGGCACAGTAACAATATCCTCTGTAGGTTCATATCTCGTCGCTTCTGTGCTTAACGTTGCTGGGGGAGCCTTGTCCCTCAGCTACACCGCTACTGTTTATATCTATAATCCGACAGTTATCTGTATGACTGACGGAGATAGCGATGGATGGCCTGCCAGCACGACTCAAGTTGCTTATAGTGGATATTCATCCTGCCCGGCAGGTCGGAGACGGTATCTGATGAGCTCAATAACAACAACCGACTGTAATGACGGGAATGCTACCCAGAAACCCGGATCAACCTATTGTGATACATCCGGTACAGACTGGAATTGTTCCGGGTCGGCAACTGCATGCGCGCCGCAACTCTATACCTGCGCTTCATGGGCAGGATTCAATTGGTATCGTTGTACTGATTGTTATTCCCGAGGATACTATGTAACCTGTACGTCTGGCTTAGTGGCAGCGGGTTGCGGCGCATCCGCTTATACCGTAGGCACTATTTATGATTCAGGATCGTATGCGGGCGGTTGCCCTTCAGGAAGCTGTTACAGCGAAGTGTGGTATAGGGGCTCGCTTCAAACTCAAACATGTCAATAAAATTTAAGAATGGAAGTTCCCCTTTAGCGGGGAAGCAATTTCAGGCGTCGTGATTTGGTATTGACTTTTTCTATACATTGTATATACTATTCGCATATGAACACTGCAATCATTAACATTAAGGTCAATCCAAAAGTAAAAACGCAAGCTCAACAGGTGGTGGAGGAATTGGGTTTGAGCCTGAGTGGAGTGATTAATGCTTTTCTCAAACAACTTGTCCGTACAAAATCGGTTTCTTTTACGGTATCTGAGGAACCAACAACGCATATGCTCCAGGCACTGAAGGAATCGGAGGAAGACGTAAAGGCAGGAAGAGTATCCCCGTCTTTTACCAATGCAAAGGATGCGATCGGGTGGTTGCACAAAGGAAGATAACAAGTATGAACGTAAGATTCACTAAGAAGTTCTATAAACACTATCATAAGGCTCCAATACACATAATGAAAGCCTTCGATAAAAAACTCGCCTTATTTCTCTTAGACCCATTCCACTCCCAACTCAACAACCATTTATTTTCAGGGAATCGAAAAGGCTTATGGAGTATTAATATAACCGGAGATTGGAGAGCTTTGTATGTAAGAGACGGGGACACGATCATTTTCGAACTCCTGGGAACCCATGGTAATTGTATCGATAAGCTTCTCCATTGAGTCATCACTCCATTGTTTCATTGCCTAATTGCTACATTGCTAAATTGCTTTGTTGTTTACAGCAATATAACAATTCAACAATTTAACAATGGAACAATGTATATCATAATCCTCTTGACATCTTCTTAAAATTCCCCTATCTTAAAATTAATCACCATTTTTATGGTGAATCGCTAGCACCAACAATTTAGCAATAAAACAATAGTGTCATTATCAATCTCATCCATCATATGAACACAAACAAAATCCTAACGTCCGTATTTATTTCTCTACTCCTTGTCGTAGCAGTATTTTTCTATATCCTAAAAGGGAATAAAAGTGGAGCTGCCCCCCAAAAAATCCCTACCGCGTCCTCTGATGTGTTATTCCTCACAACGCCTGCCACATCATTCACTGGAACGATCGAAAAAATAGAAGGAGACACTCTCACCGTTACTCAAAAGGCAAGCCTTTCCCAATATATGCCCGTTACCCAAACAAACGGTAAA
>PEZG01000051.1 GCA_002774185.1 Candidatus Roizmanbacteria bacterium CG09_land_8_20_14_0_10_41_9
CTCTATCATTTTGGGGATGGCTTCCGGTGGATACTGAAGATCAGCATCAATCATAGCTATTAAAGGATATTTGGCATAGGAGAATCCTTCTATAAGACTTTGAGCTTTCCCCTTCAACCCCCTTTTTGTATAAAATCTGATGGGGAATTTTTTAGTAAGACTTTGTATGACTAGATTGCTAGAATCAGTAGAATGATCGTCAACAATTATAATCTCATAATCAAAACCCGCTATCTTCAATGAACCCCCAATTCTTTCAATAAGCGGTTTTAGATTACTTTTTTCGTTTAAAGTAGGAACAACAACAGAAATTCCTATCATTTTCATATTTATATTTAGTTAAGTTTATCAGATATGCCTTGTTATATCAATCTATTTTGCCTAATTTGATATCAATTGGGTTAGCAATACAATTAAGAACAAGAGTAAATTAAATTTAATATACTAAATTTGTGCGTAAAAAGTTCTAACGTCCTTCACGAGTCTGGAAAGTTTCTCTAATAATTAAAACTTTGGTTGTGGAATGTCAAGTTCAGGCATCAATGATCTTAAATGGCGCAATCGAACAATAGGAGACATTTCTTGTTGAGCTCACTGGTTGCGCCATTTTTTTCTTTATTATTACTTTAGTTTTTTAGTCCATTAGACTGATATAAGATATTCTTCTTGAATTTTGTTCATAAATTTTTATGAAGTTTTGTCGATAAAATATTAAGTATAAATCTCATAGTATTATTGATTATTTTACATACTCTCAAATTTAGATTGTCCAAACAATCATATTATTGACTTTGTCTTATACTATATGTATAATTCCATAGACTATAGTAAAAGTTATAAAAATATATGGATACATCCGGATATAATTCTGCTCAACCACTTCAGTTTACGAATCTTGACCAACTTTTGTGGGGAATCGTAAAAACTCTTCAGTGGTATTCCCTCCCAATTATGGCTATCGCCATCGCAACTCTAGGAGTTTTTCTTGTTACCAGTGGTGACGACACCGACAGAAAAGCACGACTTAAGGGCTGGATCATCAATATCCTTATTGGTGGTCTTTTGATCTTTGGAGCCGCAACTTTGGCAGGGATTATTGGTAAATTTGTTGGTGGGACAATTTAAAGCAACATCCATATGTATGAAGTTTCTTATTATTTTCCTTTTCTTAACCTCCCTCTTTTTTCTTAGCGCATCCTTAGCTCTCGCAGAAAATACTCCGACTCCAACACCTCTTCCTCAAGTCCAGTTTGTAAACCAATTCACCGTTCAAAATGAGCCTTCAGTAATTGTGGGCCTTCTTAAAACCTTCATCAGTGGATTCGATTCGTTTTTAGGCGGATTCATCTTTTATACTCCTGATCCTTTGGCTAATCCGATCGTTCTTAAAGATAACTCCCAGATTCCTGGAATGACTAAGTATCGAGATATGTTCTATCAAATTGCCCTACCTTTGGTGGCGATTATTACCGCTGCGTTTGCTATTGGCCGTTTAGGTTCGGAAAATCTGTATTCTATAAAAAGTTTCTTCTTTCGATTACTTATCGTAGTCACTCTTTTTATTACCACGCCTTACGTTCTCTCCTACAGTGTTCAGTTTAATAATCTTTTGGTCAGTAAAATCTCCCAGGCTCAAACCATGACATCATTTTTAGATGATTACTTTGATCAGACATCGGCACAAATTAACAATACCAATAGCGATCAGTATGGCATTCCTTCGTTTGATTTGTCTCTAGCATCCGGAATCTTAAACTCACTTGGAAAATTTATCGTTCAAATTCTCCTTTTTGCCATCACCTTCCTCTTTTTATTAGGAGGACTCATCTACATTGGGTTCCAATTCGTTATCCGGTTTGCCGCGATCCTCTTTTTAGGCGTTTTGTACCCGGTGGTTATCCCCTTTGCGTTATCCGAAAAGACCGAACAGATCGTGTTGACTTTCTTTAGATCGTGGTTTACTTTTCTCATTTCTCAACCAGCTTTTGTTTTAGGATTTACCATTACTACTGATATTTTTGACAGTCTTTTGAAGGCAAAAGGGCCCAGTGTCGGATTATTGTTTTTTTATACGGGTTTCCTTTTCTTTTTGGGAGGAGTAAACGTTCTCGTCGGCCGGATATTTGGAGACTCCTTTGGAAGTTTTACCAATAATATGCAGGCTCTTATTGCCACTCGAGCAACAACATCCACAATCACCTCCGCTCCCACAGTCTTGCGCGGGCTTATTTCTAAGGGATCAGGACTAGTGAATGCCTATAAAGCCAATAGTGGTAATGGGGTACAAAATAGTAAAGGTCGTGGTAACGGAGGCGATCCAAATCAAATGGGAAGGGTTGCTAAACAAGGATATAGTTACTATCCGCGAAATTGGAGTCAAGGGGAAGGAATAAAATCAGCATTTTTACCCGGTTCGTTTTCTTCGGACCTGTCAAAACAAGGATATCGCGTATCTATGGAAAACAAAAACCAGGGAATTGTATCGGTGTCGGGCACTGGTTACAACTATAGGAATCCGAAAACCGGTTTGACCGCAATTTATACCACACGAGGCGACGCCGTCCAAGACGGAGCTCTCCAAAAAGATATTCATACTATCCAACTCAACAATGAGCAGTTCATCGATCCGTCTCTGTTTGGAAACGACAGGGTTAACCCCCATAACCGAGTTATAGACCAAGAAGCTAAAAAGGTGAATAAAAATCCAAGCGTCAGCTATCTATCAACAACTAATTCCCCAGAACGAGTCAGGAATTTTCTGGAGCTAACCCGCGAAAGAAATAAATCTCTCGGGGTATCCGGAGTAATAATAAAACGCTACGGCTCAATGGGCGGCAAGGATAGAATTATTCGTTTATATACCGATAAAAAGCTATGAAAACCGTCAGGATCTATAAAGACGACATCAGAGTCAATGTTTTACGAAGTTTATTGTTCACTGACACGGTTTTGGCCGTTATTGGTGGTTTATGCATTGCTGGAATTCTCTACACCATCTTTATGCATGGTCTGCATTTATTTCACTTGGGATATTATCTTTCGACTCTCTTCGTTTTCGAGCTGGCTTTTGTCGCTCTCCTGACTCAGAAAATCGATAACCAACCAATCAGTAGACTCGTTCCAAGAGCCGTGACTCATTCTGTTTCCCAAAAAGACCAACGTTCCCCCCAGATTGACCCCTATTTTACTAACTTTACCATCCAGGACAACATGATCGTGAGACCAAATGCTCTCATTAGAGTATTTGAGATTGAACCGTACGATATTTCCCTTTTAAATGAACAGGATCGAGAACACTTCTTTATAAAGCTTAAACAAATGATTCATGCGTTACCGTCTCAAGGACAGATTCTCGTCAAAAAGCAGAAATCTTCAATTGGTGATTATTCCAAACATATATTTTCGCTGTATTCTAAGTCCTCGGGGAAGACAGAACCATTAATCGAAAACTACATTCAGGACTTAACTAGTCTAGTCAAAACAAATGAATTCAACACCATTAGGTATTTTGTCATTTTTTCCGTCACGGCCGTTACTGCAAAGCCAAAGTCGACGTTAACTGGAATCTCCAAGCTGAACGACATTACCCTAAGGTTTGCGTCCTCTGCCTTTTCAAGCAATCTCACTATCCGACCTCTTTTGAACGAAGAGATTATTAGTTTTATGAAGCAACAACTGAGATGAAACCCCAGAAACTTAAGTCAAAACAACCAAGAAAAGGACCAATAAATGGGTTTCAGATAAAAATCCTTCAATTTCGCTTAGGAGAAGCCTTACAAAGAAGGGTTGATAGGCTCACCGATCTTGAAGGACAGCTGACCTTTGAAACCAAAGAGCTTAGAAAACAACATGACCTTTATGAAACCAATATTAAGAGTCTAAAAGCGTTTGAAAAAACATTCTTTGATAAAAACTTAAACGGTCAGGCAGATAAGGTTGTCTCTTCAATCCTTAAAATGGAGATTCAAAAACTCATGGAAACAATCAGGGTGCAGCAAGAAGTAATCAGTAACTCCCATTTTACAATCAGCGAGATTGCCCAGATGAAAAAACCTAAAATGGCCACCAGTAGGTATCCCTGGGATAAATTAAATAATTTTCTCACCTATAAAAAAGATGTAAGAAGCTATGAGAATGTGGTAAGGAGCGAGAACCATACGAACTACGAACATATTATTCTGAAAAAGTCGAATCAGGGTCTGGAAATCGATATTGACGGAACAAAGAATTACAAGAGCGAGTATCTTAAGGTAACTGATACGGCGGTAGCCTTTGGAGATATGCTCAAGCGGGTTTATTATCTGGCAGATATTCCCGCCTTTTTAAGCCCGTATGTTTTCTTCAGACTTTTAACCAGTGATCTTCCTTTTACGATTTGTATTTTCGTTGAGCCAGCAACCAGCGCTGAACTTCTTAAAAAAGCCAAGCAGCGGTTGTCCGTCTTAGAAATGCAACAAAATGAGCGTCTACGTGACGGAAAGGTACGGGACCAACAGCTTGACAAAAATATGGAAGAAGTAGCCAGTTTTATTGATGAACTTGTCCACGAATCAGAACGAGGTGTGATTTATTCGTTTTATTTAAAACTTGAAGCCAAAGATAAGAAAGAGCTGGAAGAATTGCACAAGAAGCTGCAAAACGTCGCTGGAGGAATGGATTTGACATTTAATACATACACTTTTGGCCAAAAACAGGCATTTAAGACCATGCTTCCCTTTAATGAAGACCATGTTAAGGAGAATCGAATCATTCAATCAACAGCCGCTTCTTACCTTATGCCTTTTGTTTCAAAACAGCTATCTGATCCTGAGGGAATATTTATGGGAGTGAACGCTTATAACAATAGTTTAGTATTTTTAAATCCATTTACCTCACGAAACAACAATATCAATATTTTTGGAGTTTCCGGATCGGGAAAAAGCGTCACTGCAAAAACTCTCCTTTACCGTCTATATTTACAAGGTATCCAAAGTGTGGTTATTGATCCGGAACGTGAATATGTAGACCTGGCCCGGAAACTCGGGGGAGAAGTGATCCAATTCTCCAGAGAGAATGGCATCAATCCTTTCTACGTTCAAAGCTCCAAAGAGAACGATATTTTGGATCACATTTCCACCTTAAAAACCTTCTTCAAGTTTTTTATTCCTCAACACCACTATAATGGGGCCCTTCTCGATCAAAAGCTCATTCAGTTGTATGATTCAGGCATTCCCAACTTCGATAATCTCCTTGAACTTCTCAAAGGAAATCTCATGCACCAGGACTTAAGCGTATTGTCGACGGGAAGTTTACGAGGAGTTTTTAGCTCGACGAGAAAATTGGAATTGAATAGCGATATTATTGTTTTGGATCTTTATGATCTCAAAAAAGACGAGAAACGCGATCCGGCAATGTATCTTCTTACCTCTTTGATCTGGAATTTATTCAACAAACAGACAGAAAGAAAACGCATGTTGTTTATTGATGAAGCGCACAAACTTCTGATTGATGATGACGTTGCCGTGTTTTATCGGGAGCTGGTAAAACAAGCTCGGAAGCGAAATGTCGGTGTGGTCTCAATAACCCAAGATGTTGAGGACTTTTTACGGAAAGAGTATGGAAAGGCAATCATCACCAATTCTGAGACTAAGATCATTCTTAAGCAGGCCTACGCGACCCTAGGAGACATTGGTACCATCTATCCCATGACTGATGAGGAAAAGGGTCAGCTTGGACATCTGGGGATCGGTGAAATGCTTCTTTTTCGAGAAGAAGAGCATATTCGTCTCGATATGATTGTTCTTCCTCATGAGAAACCATTAGTATTTCCCAAGACTTCAAACGAGCATGAAGATAGGTAAATTTGTTCAGGCCGGGAGACGCTTAAAGAACGACCCCCTAGGCTTTCTTTTAGATATTCTGATCTTAATAGTTGCGAACCTGCTTATCCCGATTCCTCTTGTTGGTAATCTTATTCTTGAGTTTCGTGGCTTTGCCCTGGGAGCTTTGGGTTTTCTTACCGTTTTAGTCTTATTTATCTTTCTCTCCATTGGCGTTGTTTTTGCCACCCCGCTTCTTATTGCCTCTGGGTATTTAAATAGCATCTTTCCCCAATCTGTACATGCCAGCTCACAAAATGATGATAATTTTGCCGATGTTTCTATACCGCAGCAAAACCCTTTTGGCGGGTCCGGCCTTTCCTATGTAACTATCACTGCTTACTTTCATGACCCAAACTATTATTTAACCTTTGGGAAAATACATACGGGAATTGATATGGTCCCCAATGACACTTATTTTCAAAATAGTAAAACATATAAAACCACCGTCAAAATGATACCTCTGTCCTCGTTGTCAGGCACAGTCGATTATTACGTAGATGGTGACGGAGGAAATACAGTAGTCGTGACTAATGGTCAAAACTCGCTTCGCGCTTTATCTCTTCATCTTAGTCAGGTGTTTGTATCTTCCGGACAAACGATTAAAGCCGGAACTCCACTTGGAGTAATGGGCCATACTGGTTTTGCTACCGCTGATCATTTACACTATGAAATACAGATTAATGATAATGGTGTATGGACACCAGTTGATCCATTACCTTATATCCAATAATCCTATGACAAAACTAATTACACTTAATCCATTTAACCAAAATCAAAGAAGACTGTTTCAATTTGGTATCGTTTTTCTTCTTTTAATTTTCTTTGCTATCCTTTTCCTTCTCTGGAGTAGAAACAGCTCAAATATTGTTTCAGGAGTAATTCTTCATGATTCAGAACTTCAGGTGTTTGATCAAGTCTACGATCGTTTCGATTATCCGGATCGAATCAGTATTCATTACCCCTATTTATTAATTATTCAACCGGAGAAGACTTTAACAACAGTTTATGATTTAGACAAAAGAAAAGGGAAGGAGAAATTTAAGCAAGTTCTCTTGGATTATGACGGGAAGAATATGGTCTACAACGGAAAGGATACATTTTTTAACAATATAGATTTAGGAGTATTGTGCAGTAGTGCGTTCATTAAGTCTGATGAGGAAATCCTCTGCGTAACTAATATAAATACCTATATTGCCCAATATGGAATAATGAGCATTGATCCTCAATCTAAGCTACAAAGAATTATTTATCAAACTAATAATCTTATTACAAGTGTAACAATGATTAAGGGAAAGCAATATATTGGAGAAATAGATACTAAAACCAATGAAAATTTTCTAACGGTTGATGGAAATAAAATAAATGTGCCAAGTCCCATTAATCTTATTTACCCAATGAATAATCAGATTTATGTAGCTTCTTTTAAGAGTGTGTTTACTAGTAATAAAAATTACTATTATTTAATCCAGGATGGTCAAGTTATTATACAAAGTAGGGATAAAGCCGTTGTTTTGGGAGATTAATTTGTACTCTTTTTTTATTCAAAAGTTTGTGGCCAGTTTTTGGTTGATTTTCTACCAAACAAGTTAAGATCGGATTGTTATAACCCATTTCTAAAGCTTTCTTTTTTACAAACGCTGCGGATTTACCGGTACAAATTATTGTACGTTCATCATCCTTTAAAGTTGCCCATGTACCTTTAAATTTATCCAAAAGATCGATGGGGCCAAATGACATAGGATCTTTTTTTGTTTTCTCGTCTTGCTTATTGGGTATATATAAGAACAGTATATATAACTTCGTGTTTAATAGCGGATCACCCTTATTTAAAAGGGAATATCTTTTTGATCAGAATTATGATGAGTAAGTTCATCACCCGCGTGTCTATATTTACACCATTTACAAGATTTGCTTTCTTCAGGCATTGCACCGGAAAGAAGTTCATCAACTTCTTTCGCAAAAGATAAAAATCTCTCTTGATCAATTGGTACTTCCAACCATTTTGGAGGAAAATCGAGTCTAGCGATTCCATCGTCAAAAGAAACCGTATCAGGGTAAAAAATAAGAAGCCCGAGTTTAGTTAACTTAACGGATTTTCCTCTTGCAGGGTTTTCAACAGCAAATTGATAAGCTGCAAGTTGTGTTTTATATTTATCAATCTTTTCTACATCAGGTTGGCTTATTTTAAGATCAACCAGAATATATGAATTATCGGGACGCCGAACAAGAAGATCGTATTTCCCTTTTATAAAGACATTTGTTCCGGGAACGGGTTTTGATTCAACCCATCCTTCTTGATTTTCTACAATTCCTTCAGGTAAATCTTTAGAGAGTGATTGTAAATTTTTACCAACAAGGGTTCCTTGTAAACGAGTATTAATAGCGGAGAAAACACCTGGCATAGGCATACTCGGCTGATAAATCCCATGTTTTACTTTTAAGCAATAACAAAGTTTACATTCTTCATAAAGGTAAGCAAAATCTGATGGTGAAAGTTTATACATAGGAGTATTTTTTATTTGGATTGTAATATTTGGACATAATTAATCAAAAGCTGCACCCCAACATTTTGAAACAGCTTCAAAGAATAATTTCATTTCAGTTTCAAATTGTTGTCGAGTAATATTATCTCCGACATTTTGGGCCAAAGTTATTTTTTCGGAACCAGTCATTTTTTTAACCTTAATATTAGTTTTTTTCCAAGTTGCTGGGTAGTACTCTTCAATACTTTCTTGTGGAGACTCGACGAATTGATTATTTGTCTGAATATATGGGTGATTTGTTAGAAAAGTACTAATAGCAGCCCTATTGGTTTGTTTATCTAAATATAATACCAATTTCCCTTTATAAATACTTCTTTCTAAAGGCTTAAATATCTGTTCTATCGCATTCATAGAACGTTGCGCCTGAATAACATCTCCATCTGCAGCTATAACTTGTATATCTTTCCTATCTTTATAATGTCTACGGATTACTCTTGTAACAAACTCTAAATCGCTTTTGCCTTCAACAACGAGGAAGTTTCTAGGAAGCAGCAAATCAGCTGGACTTCCCCCGAGAAGTTCATAAATAATATAAGGCTTTTCAAGTTCAATGATCGGGAGGATGCAGGTTATTTTATTAATCTTTTCTACTTTATATATTGATTGATTCGTATGCTCATCTACCACCAGAACTGAAGAATGAGTATTTACTAATACTTGGTCTCCTGCTTCCGATACTTCAATCAATGCGTTTTTCAGAGCCCTTTGAGCAGTGGGGTGTAAATGTAGTTCAGCCTCATCAATCATAAATAAAAAGTCCTTTGATTCCCCATTAGTTTTTCTAAAGTTCGCGTATGCCTGTATTATTGCCAACATTAATGCCCTTTGCATTCCATCTCCCTTTTCAGAAGAATCGTTTTCAATACCATCATCAACTGTCGTTTTAAATTTTTTAAAAAGGTCCTCTAATTCAGGGTTTTCTACTTTAAACTTAATGTCAACGCAATCAGGAAATTGTTTCTGTAGAAAGGCCGCTACAATTCCTCCAATGTCATCAATGCTTTTTCTTACCTGAGTTTTCTTTGATGGATCTTCTGCGTCACCAAATAGTTCCGAAAACTGTTTTTTAAAAGCACTATACTGAGGGTCGGACTCTAACATTTTTTCCAAAACAGCGGAAAACATTTTGCTAATCGGAGTTGCTTTGCCATACTTCGCAACATCCTCAAGAAATTTCTTTGTACTTACATACTCGAGCGTTGGAA
>PEZG01000049.1:0-2576 GCA_002774185.1 Candidatus Roizmanbacteria bacterium CG09_land_8_20_14_0_10_41_9
ATTTTGAAGAAGCGACTGAGCATCTAATAAACTCTCATCCCTTATGTGAAGAAAAAAATCGCGAGGGGATCCCGCGGGAACTATCGGTTGACCATCAGCGGTTGTTTTAATCATTGGCACAATTCCTGAAAGCTCAATATTAATATAATGGCACTGGTTTTCTGGGGTCTGAACTTGACCGTGATCAGCAGCCATCAAAAATAATATATCTTTTAGCTTTTTCGTATCAAAAAATGCTCTTTCTATTGTGTTAAGAATTGCCACACCTTCAGCTTCAGCTTCTTTGGAATCTGGCCCATATTCGTGACAAACGGAGTCAAAGTTACCAAAATAAAAAAAGTAATACCCACGCTTATCAGTCTTCAACTGTGTATCTAGATTAGCCAATCCCTCTTTAAGTGTGTTGTAAAGATGAATCACTGCACCGCGTGTGAGCACACTACTATAGGGAGAATACGCAATCTCGCCATGTAGGAAAATATGAGATACAATCCCCTTTTTTGACAGTTCCTGGTAAATATTGTCATTTGGAAAAATATCGTGCGGTTCAACGCCTATTTGAGCAAGGCTACCTCGGGAATTGTCTCCAGGAAAGGCAAATGGTAAAGAGGCAATAACTGAGTCAACAACTGGTTCGTAGTAGTTCCATTCATATATACCATGTTCTCCTACAGGCTTCCCAGTATTTATAGTGGTAAGGTTTGCTGCGGTTGTACTGGGAAATTGAGAGGTCAATTTTGAAACAGCCCCTTCTTTTGTCAGAACATCAATTAATGGGTGTGTAGAAAATTGTTCGTAGAAACGCCATCCAAAAGAATCGAAGAAAAATAATGCTACTTTGTTATAAGACCGAGGTAGTGCACCCAAAACATCTTTGGGCAATGCCAACTCACCTTCTCCTAAGAGGGCTGGAATACTTCGAGGAATGCTAGCAAAACCATACGACTCGTATAAAGGTCGTCGGAACTGGGATCCAAATTTAGATCCATTCACATATTCAATCGAACGTTCACTAATCATTCGAACATTCTATCACTTTTCTCAAAAAAAAACACCGTTTCCACATAAACATATTATTTGCCAACTGAGTATTACAGAGGTAAAACTATGATTCGGAGCCAAACGCGCAACATTGTACCTATCCCTGTAATTACGGGTTCTTGAGTAATCAGCTCCCAGCTTTGTTTAAGCCTTTTAGGCAATAAGAACATCATGCTTAAAATTGCAATGCGTACCAAAGCAATTACGGTAACTATTATCCTTAGGGAAATGTATTGAAAAATGGAATAGTGTTTTTTGTAAAACCGATACTGCCCTTTATACTTCAATACTATACGCTTGTCCGCAGCCCGATTCATGGCTTGACCGCCGATATGAATAATCGTGGCTTTCGGAGTGAAATACACTTTCCATCCACACTTCTTCATCCTATAACACCAATCCAATTCTTCTCCATAAATAAAAAATGCTTCATCCAAACCACCGACTTGTTTGATAACTTCTTTTCGCACCATCATGCAAGAACCATTTACCCAGTCAACTTCACGAACTTTATCGTGATCGCTCCACCATGCGAACTTCTCTTTTAATAGCGGTTGAAAGATTTGTAACCTATGCAGTTCTGTGTAGCTTAAAAAATCGTTAAGTAGACTGGGAAAGTTATCCATAGAACGTTGTAGTGTCTTGTCTGGATTGAGATGTTTGCAGCCAATGCAACCTGCATCTGGGTGAGTTTTCAAAAATCTAATCATACCCGGCAAAGTCGTTGGAGTAATAATCGTATCGCTGTTAAGCAACAGGATAAGGCGACCTTTAGCTTTACCGAACCCTTTATTGTTTGCAACTGCAAATCCTTCGTTCTTTGGTAATTTAATAAGTTTTACCTGTTTCCACAGTCTGCGAACCATTCCAACACTTCCGTCACTTGAGCCATTATCTACAACGATTATTTCAAAAGTTACTCCATACGTATTTTTATACAAAGTTTCGAGCGTTTGATATAAAAGATCTCTTGTATTCCAGTTAACAATAACCACACTGACATCAATTGCTTTGCTCATATTTAGATTTCATTCCTATCATAATTTATATCTATTAATCAAATCTTCATCGAACTAAAACGTATCGGGAACAAATTACTTGCGACAATCTTCCCAGCATTATCGTGTTTAGCAACTCCAATAAGCAATGAAACTTGACACCCAAGCATGCCATTAAGTTCTAACTTCTCCAAATTAATCTTAAAAACGATCTTATGCTCACTTAGAAATTGTTTGTAAGAACTGGTAAATTCCTTGTCTCCAGTCATTTTTACCTTTTCCTCTATATTATCTAATTCCCATTCAGTAGCATATTTCCCCAAGTCAATTCTCACTCGATCAATTGACGTTTTCATCATTCTTTTGATATTTATCTCAATTACAAGTGACTTTTTAGCATGCCGAAAATTCAAACTTATAGGTATCGGTTTTCTGTTCATCGTAAAATAACTTTTTAACACTGTGGAATTCTCCTTAGATATGGAAGAATACCAACCACTTGATTTTAAATCGTTACCAAAAACGACCATATTCACT
>PEZG01000049.1:2633-4060 GCA_002774185.1 Candidatus Roizmanbacteria bacterium CG09_land_8_20_14_0_10_41_9
TCCAAATATAGACATAGACACAGAAGCTGCCCATTCTACAGAGTCTTGTGCACGGTAATGCCGAGTGTATTCTAGAAACTTCTTTGCATCAAAGTCTGGGTGCTTCGATAGCGAGAATAAGTCAGCAATTTCACTTAAACGTACATATGCCTTTTTCCTGTGAGAAATAGACCACATATTTGTATAATTCATAAAAGTGTGTGCACAGATTATGATTGCCAACAAATTAGGATCTGTCACAACAACATTATCTAACGGAGGTTGTTTACCTCGATGTGCATGTCGGTTTAAATCGCTAAAAGCAATAAGACGAGATATAAAACTGTAATTTTGCTGTCTGATGTTGGCTTGACTTGGCAAAAAAAGGCTGGTGTTTCGTAGTTCTGAAGAATAGCTATAAACTGGAAAATGATCGTGAATATCAAATTCAATTCCATCTTTCGAGTATTCTCCAATTTCATGCAAAAAGGGGGCTTTTGTTTGCCTATAACCAGATTTAATTAATGTTTGAACAACAGTAGAAGTGTCGTTGCTCAATATATCTATATCTCCAGCTCTCATAATTTCTTTCTGATTACAAAGTACATAAGTCGAGACGCCCTTAATAACTATTACCTGAGTTTTTAGGGGCAACATTTCTCTCAGTTTATTAAATGCTTGAATGTTACGTATAACCTTTTTTCTATTATCATGATGAAGATCTTTCAAACCTCTCAACAACTGAGGAGTAACCCAATCCGCCTTCTCTCTTTGGACTCGAAAAAGAAATCTCCCTGACAAATTATGTAAGTCAACTAAATCTAATAACGTTTGAGTATCGAAATCTATATGGGGATCTAACTCTGTCTTCACTCCTGCAGCCCACTGTAGAATTGAATTATATGGCATAGTGACCCTTAAAGAGTAATATAGACAGGATAAGGACTTGTTGGAAATCGTTCAATTTTGTGTTGATTGATATTGAAAACTTCTTTCAGAGCTTGAGACTCTCCTGGAAATTCAGGGTGCATTAATTCGTCAAAAGCGATTACACTACCTTTGACTAAATATGGCTTTATAAGTTCAAGACATTTTTTGGTAGGATCATATACATCCATATCGAAGTAGGCAAGGGCAATTATGGTTTCCGGGTTATCTTTCAGATACTTCTTTAATTCAGCCGGAGCATCTCCCTTAAATAGATACGAGCGTTTAATATGCGACAAAGGAGCCTCTGCTTCGTGTAGCGATAATACATTATTAAGATGTTTTTCGTAATTTTCAGAAACGCTCATTGAACCCTTATACACTCGGTCTGAGTTCCCATTCTTATCTGATGGATCTAAAAAACCGGTAAAGGTATCAAAACCTAAAATCTTGCGATAAAAATTATAAGGTTCATAAGTAGCACGTAAAGCGCTGAAAACAGATAAATGCCTCCCCCACCG
>PEZG01000021.1 GCA_002774185.1 Candidatus Roizmanbacteria bacterium CG09_land_8_20_14_0_10_41_9
AAGAGGATGATCCGCAAAAACGCCAACCCGATATTTCAAAAGCAAAAAAAATCCTTGGTTGGAAACCCTTAGTCTCTTTGGAGACGGGATTAAAAAATACCATCCGTTATTTCGAGCAAAGATTTCTATGAGAAACGCGATCATCCTATTACCAACCTATAATGAGGCTGGGTCCATTGAAAAACTCATTACCATCCTGTCCCATATTAGGGAAGAAGTTTCCTCAAATTGGAATCTTGAGGTCTTGGTCATTGACAGCACTTCGCCTGACGGAACCGCAGAAATCGTAAAAAAACTCCAAAAAAAATATGGCTTCCTACATCTTCTTATGACAAAAAAGGAAGGGCTGGGGAAAGCTTATTTCCAAGGATTCACCTACACAATGCAACACCTTCATCCTTACGTAATGTTTGAAATGGATGCCGACCTCTCTCATGACCCGCGAGAAATTCCCCAATTCCTAAAAAAAATCGCACAAGGAGCAGATTTCGTCATTGGCTCGCGCTACATAAAAAACGGATCTATTCCAGAAGACTGGGGACTCCATCGGAAAATCTTCTCAATCGTTGGTAACTTGATTGTGAGATTGGGATTCATGAAATTGAAAATCACCGAATGGACCAATGGATACCGCGCGATAAAAACCTGGGTCATCCAATCGAGTTTAAATACGGTAAAACATTATTCGGGATATGTTTTTCAGATAGCGATTATTGACCAGGCGCTTAAGAATAAGGCTCAGATTGAAGAAATCCCCATCCAGTTCACGGACAGGAAACACGGGGTGTCCAAAATAAGTTTTTCCCAATATATCGTACAAATACTCCTCTATATTTTTCTCAATTCCTCGTTTATCAAATTTGTCATCGTTGGAGGCGTTGGGTTTATTATTGATTTTAGTATATCTTTTTTCCTAATTGAGAAAGCCTTCGCCGAAGTTTGGTTGGCAACGTTAGCGAGTACGGAAACCGCCATCATTTGCAATTTCCTGTCGAATAATTTTTGGAGCTTTTCCTACAAAAAACTCGAGTCTACGAAAAAAACCTACATCCTAAGCTTCTTCAAGTTCAACCTTATTTCATCGGGTTCGATCATCATACAAACCCTTGGGATACAACTTCTGGTTGTCATGTTTGGGAAACCGATGTGGTATCTCTATAAGGTCTTTATCATCCTTTTCATCATCATTCCGTATTCGTATTTCTTTTACAACAAGGTTGTCTGGAAGGACCGATGAAGACGTTACTCTTCTGTTTTTGTGACATATTCTCCTGATACCCATCCCATTTTTCCCTCTTCGTAATTGATTTTGTACCAGTTGTTTTCTTCTTCCAAAACCTCGAACTTTTCACCCGGCTTTACTTGCGCAGCCTCTGTCGCCGTAACGGTCGGCTCCTCCCTTACCCGAAGAAATCCTAGTTCGTTATCTTTAATTGTGATTGTGGTTTTTTTTGTCTTTGCGCTTTCCGTAGCTTCTTTCTTTTTTTCCTCTGGTTTTTTTTGGGATTGGTCAATGGCTAGTTTGAAATACGCATTCACTCGATATGCCGGGTCCACATTTATTTTTTGCGTCCTTCGAAAAAATCCCGGCATAGAAATGGAAAGCTCATGATCCCCCTTTAACACATCGGATAATATGAGTGGGGCAACCCCTTTTTCGTCGTTATCCAGGCTTATGATCGCTCCCTGGGGATCGGTCTCTACATATATCTCGCCGAAGTTTGCATTTTTCGGAGCTTCTTTCATTTTTGTCGTGGTGAATATTTCTCCGGCTGAAGTTATGTCAGATGACCCCAATTCCCGATTTACATACGTAAGAGTGTTTTTATAAATCTGTACTTTTCCATTCCATGAAGCGGTATCCGTTGCGGTTCCCTCTGGGATTAATTTAAGGAGGTACTCTCCAGGTTTATACTTATTTTCAAAAGGAGTTTTTCCCGCATTCACATTGTTGATAAATACTCCGGCTTCCGGAGAAGACGCTATCCTCAGTTTTCCGGACGCGTCTCGTTGATCCATGAAAAAGAAACGGAAGAAAATGAATCCTGCAAAGATAGCGACGAGTACGGTAAGTAAAAGAAGTTTATTCTTCATAACACGTGGGTTAACTCTTGACTGCGTATTCTATTTTAGACCCAACCCACTGATAAATCAAGAAGGTTTTTTACGCTGTCTTTTCCCACCGCTCAAACCGGTCTTCTTTCACCACTCCAAACATATGCCTATCTCTTAACCCTCCTAAAATTCTCACCCTTCCGTTACCTAACCGGTCCCACACGGTTCCAAATGCAACTCTCCTCAAATTTTCAGGATGGCAGTTGGGTAGAATTTTCGATTCACAATCGGGTAAATCTTTTGTTGTTAAATCGATCCACATTCCTTCTATTGTTCTCGTCTTTCGGTTAAATACGGCAGATGCAACATCATATACACGCAAAGGTCCTCCTCTGGCAACTTCCTCGGGATTCTCAAGAGTAGAATAATGAGATACGTGACCTCCAAGCCCAATCAAATCATCGTTTGCGAGCTGCAATGCATCTTTAAAACCTCCCCACACCGTCTCTCCGTCAAACAGTTGCTGGAGATCTTCAATGGGAGATGCACCTTCTATAGCATCAGTAAGTTGGTTTAAATTATTGCACGCTTCATAACAGGTAGTTCCCATTCCCCACCTTCCTTTTTGTGGTCTAGGGAAAACGTGAATTAATCCATTTTCATCTAGTTCAACAGGCGTATCTTTATACCAAGGAGGAGTATAAGCAAATGGCTCGGTTTTTGGTATATCTCCAAGGTCTTTAACGCACCAATACAACATATAGTAACACTCACCGACAGATCTGTATTTCGGATGCTCTCCAACCCTGATTCCATCAAATAAGAAAAATTCTTCACCATCAATCGCTATTTTTTTCACATGAGGATCCTGCAAACCCTCAATCCTTAGTCCATTGGGTGTCCACGTGTTTCCGATCCGATGCAGAGCCCAGACATCAGAACGTTCATCATCCTCATGCTCAACCCTAGCTAATAATGTCGGCGGTACTGCTAAACCTGCTGTAGGTGGAACTATTGTAGGGTTATATGCTATGTATCTCTCGGGAAGTCCCTGTACTGGTAAAATCTCTGAGTGATATATTTTTGGCGGGTTCACTTCATACTCTTGACGGAGATGTTCTATACGGATTGGCTGTGGGAAAGGTGATAACCTCTCACTCATAGCTTGCTGAAGGCATCACTCATAATGTTGTAATTATAATAATATACCTATAGAAAAAGCAAGGGATCGCTACCTTTCCTGGGATTTTTGTGATATAATCTTATACATAAAGACACGGTCTTTTATGCGTGTCTTTGTTTTTTTATGCAAATACGCAATATTGCCATCATCGCCCATGTTGACCATGGAAAAACCACGCTGGTGGATGCTCTACTGAAACAAACCCATACGTTCAGGGACAATCAGAAGGAAATGTCCCAGACGCTCATCATGGACTCCAATGATCTGGAGCGGGAAAAAGGGATCACGATCCTCTCCAAAAACACCTCGGTGTTTTATAAAGACACCAAAATAAATATCATCGATACCCCCGGACATGCGGATTTTGGAGGGGAAGTTGAACGGATCATGAATATGGCAAGCGGAGCAATACTTCTGGTGGATGCTGCCGAAGGACCCCTACCTCAAACGAAATTTGTTTTGAAAAAAGCACTGGACGCAAAATTGAAAATCATCCTCATCATTAACAAAATCGACAAAAAAGATGCCCGGCCCCAGGAAGTTCTTGGCGAGGTGGAAGATTTATTTTTGGAACTTGCGCAGGATGAGGATGTTTTAAACTTTACCACGCTCTTTTCTGTCGGACGGGATGGAAAGGTATTTCGAGAATTGCCGAATCTTTACACTTCAGATCTGCAGGGAAACCTCGAACCGCTTCTTGAAACGATTTTGGAAGAGATTCCAAATAGTGCAATCAACAGGGATAAGCCGTTCCAGATGCTAATCTCTACGATGGACAGCGATACCTATGTCGGAAAACTCTGCATTGGAAAAGTTTCCCAAGGGACTCTTAAAAAAGGACAGTCTATCGCTCTTATTGAAGACGATGTTGTTAAAGGAACCTACAAAGCGTCAAAACTATACACGACAGAAGGGTTACAAAAAAAAGAAGTGGAGAAAATTACCTCCGGAGACATCGTAGCAATAGCAGGAATTCCAGAACTTACTATTGGACAGACTGTAACTACTCCTCTCTTCCCAAAAAGCCTTCCAAAAATTTCAATAGAAGAACCAACTATCAAAATAAGTATTGGACCAAACACAAGTCCTTTTTCAGGGCGGGAAGGAAAATACTATACTTCGCGCCAAATCAAAGAACGTCTTTGGAGAGAAAAAGAAACCAACCTGGGGCTAAAAATCGAATCCGACACCCAAAGCGTTTGTTTTTTTGTCCATGGACGAGGCGAATTACACCTGGCAATACTGATCGAAACGATGAGGCGGGAAGGATTTGAAATGGAAATATCAAAACCGGAAGTAATCTATAAAACCATCAACGGGACCAAATGCGAACCATGGGAAGAAGTAACTATTGATGTAAAATCCGAATTCGTCGGCGAAGTCACCCAAGAGCTGGGGAAACGAAAAGGCCAAATGGTAAATATGACAATAACGGAAGGAAATACCCGCATAGCCTATAAAATTTCGGAGAACAATTTGCTCGGTTTGCGAAATGCACTAATGACGAAAACTCGGGGTACCGCAACGATTCACACCTTCTTCTTGGGTTACGAACCGACCGGGCCGCACATGGAATACTCCAGAAACGGATCTCTTGTTGCGGTTAAACCGGGCGTATCCATGACCTATGGATTAGTGAACGCACAAGAAAGAGGAACTCTTTTTATCGATCCGGGAGTAGAGGTGTATGAAGGAATGGTGATTGGGGAGGCAAACAGGCCGATGGACATAGAAGTAAACGTATGCAAAGAAAAAAAATTGACGAATAACCGGTCCTCCGGAGAAGGAGTATCCGTTCCCCTTGAACCCGCAAGCCCTTTAAGCCTTGAACAGGCACTTGACTTTATCAATCAAGATGAGCTGCTTGAAGTAACGCCCTTAAATGTCCGGATAAGAAAAAAACATCTTACGTTTGTACAACGTAAGGTATTGAAAAGGGAAAATCGTGTATAATAACTATCATGAAAAATGATTCAGTTATGGTCATTTTTTTTGTTTTAGTTTTGCTTCTGGGTTTTTTTTATATATCTAAGCCAGAACCAATAGAGAATAAAAAGACGCCCCTACCAACACGAACTATGAACACCCCAACAATTTTGGGAACAAAAACAAATAATGCACCGACCATGTCTATTGATAGGAGCAAAACCTATGCTGCAGTCTTGCATACATCCGCAGGAGACATATCCGTCACTCTGCACACATCCCAAACTCCGATAACCGCTAATAATTTTATCGACTTGGCAAAAAAGAGCTTTTATAATGGTACGGTATTCCATCGTGTTGTGAAAGGATTCATGATACAAGGGGGCGATCCGACAGGAACCGGGGCCGGTGGGCCCGGATATTCCTTTGACGATGAACCGTTTGAGGGAGAGTATGAAAGAGGAATCGTTGCAATGGCGAATGCAGGCCCCAACACCAATGGAAGCCAGTTTTTCATCATGCACGCTACATACCCGTTGCCGAAAAACTATGTCATATTTGGAAGTGTTATAGACGGAATGGATGTCGTTGACAAAATTGCTGAGTCTCCTGTTACAACAAGTGATTCCGGCGAACAGTCAAAGCCTGTTAATCCGGTAACGGTCCAATCGGTAGATATTATTGAAAAATAATATTGCAATCGGTATAGTTACTATATGAATATATTCATGCGTTTGTTGATAAGCGGGCTTTCTGTAATTATCACCTCATATATTCTTCCTGGAATCCATATTGAAAGTTTTTTCACTGCGATTGTTGTAGGGGTGGTTTTGGGAATAATCAACGCGATTATTAAACCAATTCTGATCATTCTCACTCTTCCTATTAATCTTATGACTCTTGGTCTTTTTACTTTTCTTCTCAATGGACTGTTGGTTCTTGCAACGAGTTCCCTAGTCCCTGGATTCCGAGTAGACAACTTTGGATGGGCAATCCTTTTCAGTATTGTCATCTCCTGCGTCAGTTGGTTTTTGGATACCCTTACAAAATAATCACTCTGACTGTTGCTGATAAAAAACAGCCGTGTGTGCTATCATATGGTAGCATGATAAAGACACAATTAACCCGACACCTAAAAAAATCACTGGAGAAGGTGGGCGTTCGGGATGAAAATCCCTATCTTGAGCATCCAGCAAATGAAACTCACGGCGATTACTCGACATCGGTTCCTCTAAAATATGCGAGCCGACTCCATAAATCCCCGATGAAGATTGCGGAAGATATTAAGGAAAACTTTCCTAAAAATTTTCTCGTTGAGGCAATCGAGATCGTGAAGCCGGGGTTTGTCAATTTTTGGATTTCAAAACCAGCCCTTCTTGAAGAACTCGTCCGTATCGCGGAAAACAAAGATACCTATGGAAAACCGCAGGTGTCTAACAAAAAGATCATGCTTGAATTCGGACAGCCCAACACCCATAAAACTCCCCATATTGGTCATCTTTTCTCCTATATCTTCGGGGAATCTTTAGCTAGGATTCTTGAATGGGAAGGAAACCAGATCTTCCGGGCAAATTATCAGGGAGATATCGGACTCCATGTTGCAAAATGTCTGTATAGCGTTAAAAAAAAGATTGAGGAAGGAAGAAGACTCGACGATTTGAAAAAGAAGGTGGACTTCCTTCAAACTTGCTACCAAGAAGGGTCCTATCAGTATGAACACAACGAAACCGCGCAAAAAGAAATAGATGCGTTGAATATGGATATCTATTCGCACAAGGGAATCGCTGGGGAAATTTGGGATGAAACAAGAAGTTGGAGCGTCGAATTCTATCGATTATTCGAAAAGAAGTTGGGGATCCGGTACGATCGTCATTACTACGAAAGCCAAACCTCCGCACCCGGGAAAGGAATCGTCGAAAAACACGTGGGAACGGTCTTTGTAAAAAGCGAGGGGGCGATCATCTTTAAAGGGGAACCCTATGGACTCCACACTCGGGTTTTCATCAATAAGTATGGGAACCCCACTTATGAGGCAAAGGATGTTGGGCTCATATCCATGAAAAAAAAGGATTACCCTCTTGATCTTTCTTTGGTTACGACAGCGAATGAACAAAATGAATACTGGAAAGTTATCATCAAAGCTAGCGAGCTAGTCTTTCCGGAATTGAAGGGAAAACTGAAACATCTGGGTTTTGGGATGATACAACTCACAACCGGAAAGATGGCTTCCCGAACCGGAAAAATCATTGATGCATTCTCACTCGTGGATACGGTTACGGACGAGATCATACGACTTTATAAAGGAGATCGAGAATCAGCAGAGAAAATTTCTCTTGCGGCAATCAAATATTCATTCCTGCGAAGCGAGCCATTGAAAAATATCGTATTTGATCTCAAGATGAGTATCGCAAAGGATGGAGATTCCGGACCCTACCTTTTATACACCTATGTACGAACAAAGAGTATTCTCTCAAAAAACCCAACTCTACCCTCTTTACAAACCGTGTCCATTGATATATCTGGCGAGATGGGGATCTTGAGAAAGCTATACCGGTTCCCGGAAGTGGTCGAAAACGCTGCAAAATCATACTCCCCCCACCTTCTTGCAGGATATCTGTATGATCTTGCACGAGAATTCAATCTTTTTTATCAGAAATGTCCTGTCCTGAAAGCAACGGGCGAAAAACGAACCGTAAGAATCTTCTTGACAAACGCTGTCTCTCTTATATTAAAGAGTGGCTTAAACCTGTTAGGCATAGAGACTGTTGATAAGATGTAGTTTTACTTGCCCTTCGAAGTCCCGTTCAGAGGGACGAAGGAGGGAATTTTTAACTTTAAATTTTATTATTGTGTCTTTTTATATTTGCTCGAATTGCGGATACGGATCCGGCTCGTGGATCGGCAAATGTCCAGACTGCGGACAATGGAATACCTTAGTCGAACAACGTGAAGATCGCAAGGGAAAAAAGGAACCTTTAAAAAAAATTGACTTCGTTTCACTGGAAAAAGTAAAGCCTTTGTCAAAAGAACGCAAAAAAACCGGGGTATACGAACTGGATCGAGTGCTGGGAGGAGGAATTGTAAAAGGAGAAGTTGTCCTTCTCACCGGAGAGCCGGGGGTCGGTAAATCTACCCTACTTTTGCAATCTCTTCAGGAACTCGCAACCCTTTATATTTCTGGCGAAGAATCCGGCCAACAGGTAAAGGAAAGGGCAGAAAGGCTTTCCGTCCGTCTACATAATTTTCTATTTTCTGAAACCCTTCAGGTGGAAGGAATTGTTGAGGGAGTCTCGGAAATGAAGCGCAATGTCGACGTTCTTGTCATTGATTCGATCCAAACCGTGTATTCAAGAGAGGTAGAGTCAACTGCCGGAAGTATCACCCAACTTAAAGGATCCCTTGCTCAGTTAATTAAGCTCGCAAAGAGTGAGAGAGTTGCGGTCATTGTTATCGGACACATCACGAAGGAGGGTGAAATAGCCGGACCCAAGGCTCTTGAGCATATGGTTGACTGCGTGTTGAGTTTTGAGGGTGAAAAAAATTCCCATTTCCGGTTGCTTCGCGCTCTAAAAAACCGATTTGGTCCCACGGATGAAATCGGAATTTTTGAAATGAAAAAGGGTGGACTTACACAAGTGGATAACCCCTTGATCTTCCTTGACCGGAAGGATGAACAAGTCGGCGGAAAAGCAATCATCGGGGCATCCGAAGGTAACCGCACTCTTTTTTTTGAGATACAAACCCTTGCGGTCCCCACTCGGTTAGCCATCCCTCGCCGCGTCGTAAAGGGATTGGATTATAATAAGGTACTTCTCCTTTTGGCAGTGGCAAAAAAATATTTAGGACTGTCCCTTGACTCGTTTGATGTATACGTGAATGTCATCGGAGGAGTCTCGGTTAAATCAACTTCCTCTGACTTGGGAGTTATCGCATCCCTGATTTCGTCTATAAAAAATAAGCCGTTACCTCGCAATACCCTGTTTGTTGGCGAAGTTGGACTTCTTGGGGAAATCCGAAGGAGTTATTTTGAAGAAAAGATTATCTCCGAATCGAAAAGGCTCGGATTCAAGACAATCTACTCTTTCCTGAATATTGATACGATAAAACACCTGAAGAAGTTGCTAATTTAGGAGGTCCTACCCGGTTTTTGTGAATGATCT
>PEZG01000057.1 GCA_002774185.1 Candidatus Roizmanbacteria bacterium CG09_land_8_20_14_0_10_41_9
AGGATCCTTTTGGCATACACTCAGTATAGCAAATGGTGTATAATGAAAAAAATTCAGAATTTAGAATTAAAAATTAAGAATTCTTAATTTTTAATCATTTTTAACTCTCAATTATTAATTCTCGATTATTCTCATGACCGCATATAAACTTCACTTTGTTCCTCTGGGTGGCATCACGGGCGTTACAAAAAACATGTATCTATACGAACTCTACGAGAATGAAACTCTAAAAGACATTCTTATTGTAGATTGTGGTATTGGTTTTCCTCAAGAAAAAGAATTCGGCGTTGATTTTGTTATTCCCGACATTTCTTACCTAAAGGGCAAGACGGATAAGATTCGGGCAGTGTTACTCACCCACGGCCACGAAGATCACATTTCCGCCCTCCCCTACCATTACAACGAACTGGGAAAACCCCAAATTTTCTCCAGCAAGTTAACTGTGGCATTTATTGAAAATAAATTCAAAGAATTTAACCAGAATATTCGGGTGAACCAGGTGCAGTACACGAAAGAATATGCGTTGGGAAATTTCAGGGTGTTTTTCTTTCCCATAACCCATTCCATCCCCGATGCGATGCATATCTTAATAAAAACGCCTGTTGGAAATATCTATCATGCTGCAGATTTTAAACTTGACCTAACTCCTCCCTACGGAAAACCGCCAGACTTTTATTCCATCTCAAAGGCAGGTCATGACGGGATACTGTGTCTTTTGTCCGATAGTTTGGGAGCAGAGCGTGAAGGGTTAACTCTTTCGGAAAACATTGTCGGACAGACATTTGAAGATGAGATGAGAAAAACAAAAGGTAAATTCATCATGACAACGTTTTCCTCAAATATTTCAAGGATTCGGCAGTGTGTGGAAGCTGCGGTAAAATTTAACCGGAAAATTCTTTTCATGGGACGCTCCATGAAAGAAAACACTACCATAGCTAAAGAGATTGGATATCTTCCTATCCCCCATGATTTCTTATTGAAGGAAGATCAAGTATTGCGTCTTGCGCCCAATAGGGTGTGTCTTATTGTGGCCGGCTCCCAAGGTCAATATGATTCAGCGCTTTCAAAGCTTGCGCAAAAGCAGAACCCAAATATTAAAATAAAACCTGGTGACAAAGTCATCTTCTCATCCGATCCTATTCCGGGAAATGAACAGGAAGTGTACTCGCTGATTGAGGAACTATCTTTGCAGGGAGCAGACGTAATCTATTCGGATATTGAAGATCAACTTCACGCTTCAGGACATGGCAACCAAGAGGATTTGAAGTTCCTCGTCCGCTTCACGAATCCAAAATTTTTTATACCGATCGGTGGAACGATACGTCATCAACGGCAATACCAGCGGATTGTGGAAGAGATGGGATACCAAAAAGAAACCGTGTTCCTTTTGACTGAAGGAGAAACCATGTGGTTTACACCGAATAAAGCCTTGCGTGGAGACGATGTTGAAACCAAAAACATCTTTGTAGATGCGTATGGAATAGGAGACGTAGGAAATATAGTGCTTCGTGATAGGAAAACGCTTTCTTCCGAAGGCATGGTCGTGGCGGTTCTTGTGCTGGATAATCAAATGAAACTCACAGCGAAACCTCGAATTTTATCTAGAGGTTTTGTGTATGAGAAAGAAGAAGAACAACTATATAACACAGCGGTTTCGGTGATAGAGAATGTATTGAAGCCAAAGTCCGGAAGAGTTATGGATTTTACTGCAGTTCGAAGAGAAGTAATTGATACTCTTGAAGACTACTTTTTTAAGGAAAAAGGAAGAAAACCCCTGATTGTTGTTGAAATAATTCAAGTATGAGCAATTTTCCTCCCAGTTTAAGACAAATCGCTTTTTTTTTGGAACGGCTCCCTGGGATCGGAGAAAAAACCGCAAACAGACTCGCCTTCTTCTTTCTCCATTTGCCTGAACGGGATCTAAAGGAGTTTGCTTCGTATGTTTCGCAGCTTAAGACGAAAATAAAACTGTGCCATATTTGTCTTAATGTGACAGAAAAAGATGTCTGCGACATCTGTTCCGATCCGAAAAGGGATAAGCACATAATAACCGTAGTTGAAGAAGTTCTTGATCTGATTTCTTTTGAGACCGGTGATATTTACCAAGGCGTGTACCACGTCCTCCACGGTAAAATTGATCCTTTAAATCACATTGCTCCAGAAGATATCCACATTGATGATCTTCTGGATCGGGTCGAAAAAGAAAAAAAATCTGTGAGAGAAATCATTCTGGCGACCAATCCTGACATGGAGGGAGAGGCAACCGCAATGTTCATCCGTAACAAGCTCAAAGAACTGAAAAAGAATCTAAAACTTACATTCAGCATTACCCGCCTAGGGTATGGTCTTCCGATCGGGGCAAATCTCGAATATGCAGACTATATGACCCTTCGGAAAGCGATTGAGAACAGAAACAAATACTGACCCGTTACCCTATTTTTTCTCAAACTCCTCAACTATCAATGGAGCTATGGAAACTTCATACAGTTTTGGGATTTTTTGATGTTTAGCTAGTTGAATCGTATTCGTGGTGAATAGTTTCACGAGACGGGAATCTTGAATAACCTCATGGGCTTTTTCGGTAAAATCATGGTGAACAATCACGGCATATATGTCATCCGCACCTCTTTCAAGGCACAAATCCACCGCATTAATCAATGTTTTCCCCGAGGTGACCACATCATCCACCAAGATAACGGTTTTTCCTCTAACATCTCCGTAGAGGTCAAGTGCTTTTGATGCATGGATTTTTTCCAAATCCCTCCTTTTTTCAATGATGCTTAAGTGAAAATCATTCGTGCCAAAAAAGTAATATCCGAATTTTCGAGCCCGTTCAATACCACCCTGATCTGGAGATACGATCGATACCGCGTGCGCGGATTTTATTTCTTTCCTTGCAGTTTTCGCAAGTAGTTCAAGAGCGGAGAGATTTTTGAACGGGATAGAAAACACTCCCGCAGTTCCATCGTCATGTAAATCGATCGTGTATATCTTATAAAATCCGATGGATTCCAGAAATCGGATAATTACATTCACAGAGATGCATTCGCCTGGCCTATGCTGGATATCCTGTCGAGCATAACCAAAGTAGGGAATGATCCCTATTACTTTTTTAGCTTCTTCCCTCCGCAACGCGTCACAAAAGAAGAATAGCTCCATCAGGTGAGTATCCGTAGGATTAGACGTGGATTGAACAATCAAACAAAGCTCATTTTTTACCTCTTCATCTATACGCACTCTGACTTCAGAATTGCCGAATCGTACGACCTCGGACCCTGAGATGGGAATATGTAGCATGCCCGATACTTCCTTTGCTAATCCTTCATGGGAAGTTCCGGAAAATAATCTCATAGTTGACTTACCTCCATTAATTTCTTTGCGGCGAGCTCCTGAGTTTTTTTTACGGCTTCGTTTACCGCCTCGGCGATTCTATTCTCAATCACTCCATCTACTTCAACTTCGAAAACCACCTGGTCGCCGCGCATATTGACGCGTACGCCATTTTTCTCTACCTGTACGTATTCTTTCTGCAATTCCTGTTGCATTTTTTGGGCCTGCTGCTGAAGTTTCCTCATATCCCCAATTGCACCAAATGGATTCATCATAGAGTGTCTTTTACCTAATGGTCAACTACTCTCCTATTATAGAATTCAGCAATCGATATCTCAAGGGGTAACGATTCAATAGGCGATGCCCGTAAATCTCCGTAAGCCTGCATCAATAATTTTATGAGAAGTAAAATTTCTTGCGTGGAAAGGTGAGTAATGATAGTGTTTTCTCCAATTCCCTTCGTGTGCAAAAATGCTTCATGTAATTCCTCCAGTATGTTCTCAATGAGGAATTTGAAATTGCCTCCTCCTTGAGAAAACTCTTCTATCCATGCAAGTGTAGTTTTCAAGTCTTTTTGATCGATAATCTCCAGAAGATTATTTTTCCCCCGTATCCCAAGGTATTTTTCAACATCCTGGAGTTTGGAAATCTTTTGCATCGAAATCTCCTCCAGTATCTTAGCCGCATCTCTAAATGAGTGTTCTGAATACTGAGCAATCATTTGAAGAATGTTCTCTTCCAGTTGGATATTTTCATTCTTAACAATCCGTTTCAACATACGGATGATGTCATCTTTGCGAGCAATGCCAAAATTCACCTTCACGCATCTTGACACGATTGTTTTGGGAACCTTTTCTAGGTTGGTGGTGGCAAGGATAAAAATGGTAGTATCGGGAGGCTCTTCCAAGGTTTTCAACAGCGCATTGAATCCGTCGGGGGTAATCATATGGGCTTCATCGATGATGAAGACTCTGTACCGCCCCGACATAGGAAGAAATGCAGTTTCTTTGATGAGGTTTTTTACTTCCTCGATCCCACGGTTGGATGCCGCATCCATCTCGAAGACATCCGTAAAAGAAGACGAGGCGATACTGAGGCAGTTGCGGCATTTGTTGCACGGTTCAATTGACGAATTTTTTTTGGAACCCAATGCATTATTCAAACAATTTACGGCCTTTGAAAAAATTCGTGCGGCGGACGTTTTACCCGTACCTTTTTGCCCAACAAAGAGGAGTGCATGGGGTAAATCCTTTGATTCCAGGATTTTTTTTAAGGTCGAAGTAACCCTAGAATTGTCAATTTCTTCTATGGTCCTGGGTCGATAGGTAAGATAGAACATAAATACAACTCAAAACTTCTGCGCTCTATTCATTCAAAATGTTTTCAATGCCGTGTCTGATAAGTTTTGTGATGGTCTCGTCTACCCTTCTTTCTCTTTCTGCAGCCAACAGGATAGCTTGAGGATAACAAATGACGATCTCTCCCATAAGTTTTCCATCCGATTGTGCCTCTTTGGAGTAATCGAAAGATAATACCGGGAGAGCAACTTCCTCGTTCTTATATTTTTTGGAGATGGTTTTCATCTTATTACGTCCGACGAATACAATATTGAGAATCAGATCGGGTGACACCTCATATGCATCCAAAATGTCTTGGGCTTCTTTCCGTATTTTTCTTCGATTTATTTTATACCTTGACGAAGTAACGATATATATCATGGTCTATGCCTTTGAGAAAATTTCGGATATACGCTTCTTTTCCCCCTATTTTTTAACCGTTCCTTCTCTTTTTCTTTCCGCAGAAGAGAGGGCTTTTTGTAGAATTGCCTTTTCCGAACGTCATCCACGATATTTTCATCGATAAAAGATCGTGTAAATTTACGAAATAAGCTGTCTTTCGACTCTCCTTTTTTCTTAATAATTACTACCATAACTACACCTCCCCTCACTACAAACATGACATACACGTTTGGTGCTATTGATTGTATTAAATTTCGCGGATGATTTCAATCAGTCTTTTAAGGGAGATGACCGAAGGAATCAGGGTGGGATTTTTTGAAGAACCGTTTAGGAGCATATTTGTTGAAATATGGAGAAACCATGAGGCTTTTCTGTCTTCAAATGCGAGTTTTTTATAAAGAGGGGTCAAATCTAATTTTTTCTGGGGGAGGGTTTTTATCCGGATGTTCCCTCTTATTGGGTCCTTTCTCGCGACAAAAGAGAAACCCATCTTTAGCGCAAGTTTCATTGCTTCTTCGTTCTCGGTTCCCATAATCAAAGATCGTCCCCATTTGGATTGAAACACGTATCCCTTCTTGATTTCTTCCTCAGCGGCCACCTTTTTTCTGAAAATCTGGAATGTTGCGCTCAGGAGCGTGTGTGAAGCAGTGCATACTTTTGCGTCATCTCTTTCAACGTATTTCAAACCTTCAACAAGTTGATGAAGGCATAGGTCATATCGATCGTCTGTCGGATCAGGAAAATATGCTTCAGCAAAGTGATCGAGTTCATTCACCACATGAACCAACCGTTCAAGTGGAACAACAACCTTTCTTTCTAAGTGATGATTTCTTAATAGGTGCTCATAGATTAATTTCGTTGCTGATGTTCGAAGGGGTTTTTGGTGATGGTCGAACACGCCCAATCCAGTGTCCACGTGGATAATATTGGGATTTGTGTCAACAGGCCCATTTTCATAAGTAGAACCCGCTGGGACAAATTGAAGTTGTGCCTTATCCCAACCAGGAAGAAAAGTTTTGATAAGCCAACACCCCGTAACCGCATCAAGGTCAGGCGACGTATGGGTAACAAGTGTTTTTATCATGATGTGAGTACCGCATGACTACTTCTTATTGATAATGATTCTACCATGATCGTATCCTAACGCATCCAAAACTTTACCTACCGTTTCCATTTGACCCGATGAAAATGTATCGATGACCAAATGGTAGTATTTTGGGTCAAGAAAATTGTAATTCCCATAAATCCGTTTCCATTCACGGAAATTATCTTCCTCTCTTTTTTTAATAATCTCCTTCGCCTGTTCAATTGTTGTGGTGTCCCGATTCGCAACACGGTCAATCCGTATCGCATCGTTATCACATATCAGGAGGATCCGTAACGTATTGTTAAGATCGCGCGCTACAAATCCGCTAAGCCATGCCTCGATAACATAGTGTCCTTCGTTTATTAGAAGGTCCCTCGTTCTTTGATCGATCTTGTGATGGAACTTATCTTCGACAAGACTGGCGCGGGGAAGTTTATTTTCGCGTGTAAAATCCCTCAATAGTTGTCCTCCTGATGTGAATTTCCATCCATAGGGTTCAAGATATGGCTTGAGATTGTTCATGAGAGTGTTTTTCCCAACGGCAATTCCTCCAGAAATAGTGACATTTTGAAATTTGAGTTTCATATCTATCTATAAATTTGTATTATATCACGGATAGTGATCAGAATGGCGATTGACAAAAGGATTGCGAGTCCAAGCACGTTCAGATTTCTCTCGATGCGTTCGTTTACCCTTTTTTTCCTAACCCATTCATACAGAACAAAAGCCAATCTTCCACCGTCAAGCGCTGGAAATGGCAGAATATTGATGATTGCAAGATTGAGTGAAAGCAGTGCTACCAGTTCCAATACAGCGTTCTTTCCTATCCGGACAGCTTCACCCGTATACCTCGCGATTCCCACCGGTCCAGTAACATCAACGGCAGGAGCCTTAAGCGAGATGATTTGGACACTTATCCTGACTAATTCCACAGTAATCGTTCGAGTAATGTTAAAAGACTCAATAAGTCCATAGATGGGCGTCTCTATCAAGGAATATTTTTTTTCCTGGAAGGTTGTGATGACAATACCTAGAGGTCCTTGGTCAGCGGGATATTTTTTTCTAGGTATGATAGAGACACGTAGGATCTTTTCTCCTCTTTGGATTTCTAACGTAATCTCTTTGCCTGCAAATTGTTTGGTGAGCGGGAGGAGATTAGAGGTATCGTCAAGCGCGTACTCTTTATCTGCAATAAATTTTAAAATAATATCTTTTGGCTGTAATCTAGAGCTTTGGGCGGGTGAATTTTTTTGTACTTTCTCAACAATGACATGCTTGGTTGGAACCGGTACTCCCTGAGTAAACAGGTAGGAGATGATGAGCCATCCCAACAGCAGATTTCCAATGACGCCCGCAATGATGACAGAAGCCTTCTGCCAGGGTTTTTTGTAGACAAAAGAGCGTTTTTTAAGGTGAGGATCACTGTCTTTTTTTATCTCTTGATATTCTTCTCCAAACAATTTCACAAAACCACCAAATGGAAGCAGATTGATGCTATAAAGAGTTTCTCCCTTCCTCACTCCAAACAACCGTGGAGGAAGCCCAAATCCAAATTCTTCAACGCGGATGCCGTTTTTCTTTGCGGCTATGAAATGTCCAAACTCATGGACAAGGACGAGGACTCCAAGGATAATAAAAAAAACGAGCGCCGTGAGCATATGATATACTAAACTAAATTGTTGAATTGTGCAATTGTTCGATTGTTGCAAAAACAATAGGAGCAATGGAGCAATTGAACAATGCAGGTTTTTATACTTCCATGATCTCCGACTCTTTCTTATCCTTCAATTCCTGGATTTCTTGCATAAGTTTTTGGGTCGTTGCATCAATCTCCTTTTCGATCCGGAACTTATCATCCTCGGTGATTTCTTTTATGAGGAGCGCATTTTTTACCTGTTTCCTTGTGTTATCACGGTGGTTGCGGACGATGTTCCTTTTTTCCTCAACAATCTGATTAATCAGTTTGAGAAGTTTGATTCGTTGCTCTTCTGAAAGGGGGGGGATTTTTACAAGGATTCTGCCCCCTTGCATAATGGGACTAATTCCGATGGGAGATTTCAAAATAGCTTTTTCAATATCCTGTAGAGTGCTTGGATCGAACGGAGTGATGGACAATGCGGAAGGACCATCCGTTGCAATACTAGCAAGCTCCAGGAGCCTTAATTTTGATTGTCCTCCATAGGCTTCTACAATGATGTTCTCGACAAATGAGGGGGAAGCGCGACCGGTTCGTATGGATTTCAACTCTTCCTGCAAATGATGAAATACTGCTTGGATGGTATTTTTCAAATCATCAGTGACGTTTTTCATACAGATTCGGATTTCCCCAACTCCCACCTTAACACTCTTCCTACCTTAATATTTTCTCCAAACTTAAGAACGGCCTCTTTTATGAGTGCGCTTATCGTTTTGCTCGGATCACGGATGTATTCTTGTTCCAGAAAATCCCTTGCGTTTTTTGCCGGGATAGAGGCTGCCTGCATGCACAGTTCAACCCCTAGTTTTTTGAACTCCCTATTATTGGATACGAAATCAGTCTCACAAAAAAGCTCAACCATCGAAGCAACCTTATTATTATGATGCACATAGGAAAAGATTCCCCCTTGGGACGTGGTTCTTTCTGATTTCTCGCTCGCTTTTTTCGCTCCCCATGTATTGAGTAGTTTTTTAGATTCCTCTATGTTATTTTTCGTCTCTTCCAACGCTTTTTTGCATAAAGAGAACGATATACCTGTTTGTTCACGGAGTGATTTTAATTTCTTGTAGTCGACCATAGATTAAATAACCAATCCAAATCATGCCTTTTCACCAGCACTGTATGCAAAAACGAGTTGATCTACAATATACTCGATCGATGATTCTAAGTCGTCATTCGCCGGGATAGGGAAATCAACCGTGTCCGGGTCAACGTTCGTATCCGCAATAGCGATAACAGGGATCCCTTTCTCTCGACCTTCTTTCACTGCATTTTTTTCTTTTTTTACATCCACGACAAAGAGCGCATCAGGTAATTTTTGCATTTGGGATAGACCCCCATAGAATTTTTCAAGTTTATTCAGCTCCTTATTCATCTGGGTTTGCTCATGTTTGACAAACTTATTCCATTCTCCTTCTTCCCGTTCTTTTCGCATGGTGTTCATTTTTTTGACATTTTTCATGATCATTTCAAAGTTGGTGAATAATCCGGCAGGCCATTTAACCGTTATATAGGGAATTCCCTTATTTCTGCATAGTTCCTGGGTATAGGTGGATGCTATTTTTTTTGTCACAACGACAAGAAGTACTTTTCCGTCTTTTTTCAGTTGGACGACGAATTTTTTAGCAGTTCCTAAAAGAGTGCTGGTTTGTGTAAGATCAATGATAGAGACGCCATGTTGAATGGTATAGATATATTTTTTTGCTTTTGGATGAACCCTGTTCGTTTTGTGTCCCAAATGCGAGCCTGCCTGAAACAGCTCTTCGATTTGTGTATCAACTTGAACCATAATTTAACATTGTATCAGCAGAAGGTCACTTTTTCAAGAAGGTTTTTTTAAGTAATCTCACCTGCTTATTGTTAGTAGCGGGTAACTAATTATGCGTTACCCTCCAATATTTTAACCTAAATATATCAGAAAACTTATTAAATAGATTCTATTTAAAAAGCAAAACAAATATATTTTATATTGAAGCAGATTTTGCTGTACAAGATATAAGAAAAGATCCTTAATGCTATTTCGTAAATGAAAAATTGTCTTTTCCTAACGGTAGTATGAACTATATTATAAATAGCTACCTTGAGTTAGAACATTTACGAAGGTAAATTTGGTCTCTTATTTATAATGGATAATGTTTTTGGTACCATTCTATAGTTTTTTGTAATCCATTTTTAAGAGAGGTAGAGGGAATGTATTCGATTTCTTTTAAAGTGTTTATATCTCCTATAGTTGTTGAATGATCAGGTTCCCCTCTTCTCATCGGTGAATATGTCAATCTGCTTCTAGAGTGCGATAGTTGAATAATCATTTTTGCTAATTTATTTACTGTGGTTTTAACGCCAGTTCCAGCTTCTATTATATGATAGATTTTACCTTTAAATTCCATTGTTTTCAGCATGACTTGAACTAAATCCCCTACGTAAACGAGGTCAAGGGTTTGACGTCCATTGCCATAAATTTCCAATGGTTTATTTTTTAGAGCATTAATGGTAAAGAATGGCACAGCTTTTCTTACTGGTTCATATTTTTGTCTCGGACCATAAGTATTCAATCCTCTTACTACTTTAATATCAAGATCATATTCTATAGCGTACATTAAAGAAAACTTTTCTACGGCAAGTTTTGTAATTGCATACGGGTTTAGCCAATCGATTCCACCGATTGTTATAATTAGTCCTCTTTTCTTGTGTGTTTTTATAGCTTCAAGTATATTTAGTGTTCCAATAATATTTGATTCGACTGCCGAATAAATATTTTCCAACGTTTCAGAAGTTCCTAAGAGTGCGGCAAGATGAAATATGTAGTCAAATTTAGCGATAGTATTACTAATTAACTCTTTATCTAAAACATTTCCTTGTATATATTTAACTTTTCCCCATCCGTCATAATTTAGGGTAAACTTAAGTATTAGCCACTAAGTTAAATAGTCTTTTAACTTTCTTTTCAATTGGTAACTCTCTGTAATTATATCTCCAAACATATTCTGCTAAATAGTATGACAATCTTTCTTTCCTAATTCCGCCTCTTGATGCTAATTGTCTTTTAAGGTAACCGAAAAATCCTTCAAGCCCGTTGATATGACTTTTACCTTTGACATACTCTTGTTTGGCATGCTCTACAGTTCTGTGAACATATCCTTTGGTCGCCAGTCCTGTGTATGCCCTCCAGGTATCAGAGTTAACTCTACTACCCCTTTTAATCCTTTTTTCAATGATTGGTATTAAGTCTTTTGCCTCTGCATCCGGGACAATCGTTGCCCATACCCTGCCACATCTTGCTAAGATTCCAAATACAGGCTGTTTTGTTGTCCCAAGTCCACGCTTACTCGGTTTTTGACTTTTCTTAACAGATTTTCTTTTAAACTTCCACTGTCCGCCCAGATATGTTTCATCAACTTCCACTTCTCCTTCAAAAACTTCCGGTATATCAACTGCCATTACCTGTCTTACCAGATTTAAAGCTTTCAAGACTTTGTATTCGGAGATGTCTGTTTCTTTAACAATAACATTCAGGCTTTGACATCTTAAAAACCACTTTAAAAGAGCTTCCCATTGATACTTCGTTAAACGCATTCCACCTATCTTCGGTGTAAATTCATACCGGCAGTTTTTACACCTTAATTTACCTCTTCTAACCTTCCAAAATCTTTTTCCAAAACATTTTTTACATTTAGCCTGATACATAGCCCTAAGTTTAACATTCTCAGTGGCTATTTTTCAAGATTACCCTAGCATATAATAAATGTTTTGTCAAGCCAAAGTTTCGAGTTTTTTTTACTATTAAAAGAAATTCTTTTTTTGGATGATTCTATATTTTAATTTGTCGACAAAAGTATATCGCAATAAAAAATTTTACTGAAGGGAAATGGAGTTAATAATTAATCCTTTATAAAAAACAACATTATCCTTACTTTCCTTTTAAATTAAAATAAAGAATCTATTTAAGTAAGTTGGGGAACTAGTTTAGGTGTTTAATGATTTAAGAAAGCTTTTAAATTTTTCTTTTATCTCTGGATGCTCCAAGGCGAACTCTACCACTGTTTTCATATATTCAAATTTATTTCCAGTGTCGTAGTATTTTCCATTTTTAACAACAAGCGCGTATACGGGCATTCCCTGTTTTTTTAAAAGGTTTATGGCGTCAACTAACCAAATTTCTCCTCCTTTCCCTGGTTTAATCTGTTTTAAAGCGGCGAAAATATTAGGCGGTAAAATATAGCCACCTATGATTCCAATATTTGAAGGTGCTTCATTAGGTTCTGGTTTTTCTATAATCTCCTTTATTTTATACAGATTTCCTTCAACTTGCTCAACATCAGCAATTCCATACCGTTTAAGATCCTCTTTTTTTTCGATTATAAAAGCAGAAGTAATAATTCCCCCATATTTTTCATAAGCTTCAATCATTTGAGCAAGACGCGGAGGTCTAGAATAAATGAATTCATCTCCCCATAAAACAGCAAAAGGTTCATTTTCTATAACTGGTTCTGCTGATAGTACAGGTGTTCCGTTGCCATATGGTCCTTTTTGCCTAATATAAATAAAATTCGCAAGATTAGAAATTGCCTCAATATTATCGAGTAGTTCACATTTTTTTGCTTGAAGTAAATTTTTAACAAGATCTTCATTAGGAGAATCGAAATGATCCTCGATTGCTCTCTTGTTAGATCCTGTTATAATAATGACATTTTTTATTCCTGACGCGGCCGCTTCCTCAACGACGTATTGGATCACTGGTTTATCAACGATGGGAAGCATTTCCTTAGGCATGGCTTTCGTTTGAGGGAGAAAACGGGTTCCAAATCCTGCGGCAGGGATGATTACCTTGGATGGTCTCATGGATATTAGTTGAATTTGATGGTAATTTTCTTCTCAAGACTGACGTAATTATCTACGATGGCTTGTATCTCTGCAATACCAGCCTCTTTCGATATGAGGACGAATGTTGCCTTGCCAGACGACTTCTCGCTCATAAGATCGTTTTCCCTAAGGGTCCCGAGCGTTGTCTCCAGGTGTACTTTTTTATTTTCCAGTGGGGCATTATTCATATTCCTAACAAAGACATTTATTTGTACCGTATCCTCACCGTCAGCTTTGGAGGAAAGGGGCCAGGCAAAAATCAAGGAATTTTGGGGAGAAGGAATAGTCTCTTCTTTTGCCCGAGAAAGGCGGGTTAAGGGTTTATTAAAGAATACTAAAGACACGAAAATGAGGAAGGAAAAAATGAAAAGAGACATCAACACAACAAGCCTTTTATCCATAATATATAAGAATAACAGCTTTCCTATCGTTTGTCAAATTAGACCGGGAAGCCCCTCTTTTTTAAAGCAGCAACGATTGTTTCGTGGATTTCCTGGCGGGAAAGAAGAGTGTCTTTCTCAACGCATTGGATTTGAATCCAGTTATATTTTTTAGCTAGGGAAAGATACATATTCTCAGATGCAATCCGATGGGCAAGGTCTTTCTCGTGAATATCTTTCTCCTTTCCTTTTAAATATTCCCTTGTTCCTTTTTTTTCCGTTAATTTCATCCCTATCTGCCAGGGGACATAAAGGTAGATGACCGCGTCCTCTTTTGGGATTTTATGGACCTTATATTCAAGCTCATACACCCATTTTAAAAATGCGTTCCGGTCTTTTTCATTAGTGAATTTTGCCCCCTGGTGTCCCATGTTGGATGTGGCATACCGATTTGCGATGATCACTCCTCCCTTTTCCAAGAAATCATTCATTTCAGCCTTCACAGAGGCTCTATCGAGCGCATACGCGAGTGAAGCCAAGTAGGGAGAAACTTGATCAATGGTTCCGAATTCTCCCCGCAGAAATTTAGCGACGGTTTTGCCATGAAAAGATGAGTAGTATTGGGGGAAATCGACGTATTTGACCGAGATTTTTTTCTTCTTTAAGTGAGAGATGAGTAAGTTAGCTTGAGTAGTTTTACCCGACCCATCGCTTCCATCAATAACAATGAATATCCCCCTTTTTCTTTTAAGCTTCTTTATGTAGCGAAAAAAATCCTTGATAACGTAGGGCAGCTTACCTTCGTTGTAGTACTCAAGAAACAGATTTTCCGATGGATTACCCTCAACCATAGGAGAAATCTGATCCTCGTAGTTCTCCAACACAAGAGCAAGTACTGGTTTATTCTGGGTAAGCGCGTATACGATTTCGCCTCCCACCCCCAGAGAGGGTTTGGTCACCTCCGCTACAACACAATCGGCTACGTCGATGAGTTTTTTTTGGCGAATAAAAATTTCTTTCGGGGTAAGTTGGGAATCTTGCTTGAGAAGGTCCTTATCCACGGTCTGCTTACCGGAAACAAGCATTTCCCTACTCCGCTTTATCTGTGCGAGAATCTTTCCATAGTGGCGTTGGAATTCTTCTCCTCCCGATGTTGAGGCGGTAAAATAGATGTTCATTTCAATATAGTACCAGAAAAGACCATTAGGTCAAGTTGATCGTATCCCCCGACTTTGCTGTATTCTCCAAAATCTGCTGTGATACGGTATTTTCAATTCCTTCTGAGATGACTCGCTCCATATCCCGCGCTCCGAATTTCTCGTCATATTTGGCATCGACAAGTTTTCTCACATAGGCATCTGATACCACAACTGTCACATTGTAAAGTTTTTTTATATCCTCCTGGATTTTCCCAACCATTTGTTTTGCTATCTTGAATATGGATTCTTTAGAAAGCATTTTGTAGACGATGATCCCATCAAACCGGTTGAGGAATTCGGGAGCAAAGATTTTCTGCTCAATCAAGTAATTCGTTATAGAGTTGTAGTCCGGGGATGGACCGTTTTCTGGCACTGAACAGAAGAGGGAAGAGCCGGCGTTGGAAGTAGCGATAATTACAAGGTTTTTACAATCAACGCGCTTTCCAGATCCATCCGTGATATATCCCTCATCCAACAGAGTAAGGAAGATATTGAGAAGGTCCTCGTTCGCTTTTTCGATCTCGTCGAGGAGGAGTACTCCGTAGGGTTTTTCACGAATCGCCTTCGTAAGGAGACCAGGCGTGTTTGTTTCCGATGACCCAATCAGGTTAGGGATATCATTCTTGGATTGGTACAGGGACATGTCGAAACGGATAAGGTAGGTTTCAGACCCAAAGAAAATCCGTGCGATGGATTTGGCGGTTTCGGTTTTCCCAACGCCTGTTGGACCCAGAAACAAAAAGGTAGCCAAGGGTTTTTTGCGTTTTCCGATGAGGAGGAACGCACGTTTCAATGACGAGGAGAGTTTTTCCACCGCTTCTTCCTGGTCAATGATGGTTGTTTGTAGCTCATGCTGGAGATTCAAGAGCCTTTCTTTCGTTTGTGCGGTTATGGTGGTTGGGATATGGGTCTGTTCGGTTAAAATTTTGTCGACAGCTTCGGGGAGAACCTGCGTTCTGTTTGAACTCTGTTTTGTATATACGCACGCACTATCCAAAAGGTCGACCGCCTTTTCCGGGAATGGAATATAGGTGATGTAATAATTGCTTTTGTCTATCGTGTTTTTTACGGTTTCATAGGGAATAGTGACGTTGTATCTTTTCTCAAATAGAGGAGTTTTCAGAAGCATAATGTGTTCTGCTTCCTCTGGTGGGACTTCGTACACGTCGATTTTTTGAAATAGCCGATTTACTGCTTCGTTCGGGAAGACAAACTTCTGGTACGAGAAAGAGTCGGTAATGCCGAGAATCTGGAGGAAGGATGATTTTGCGTATGTTTGCAGAGGGATACTCAAATCAACTCTTCCTTCCCCGACGAAGATATATTTTTCCATATCGTCAATCAACAGGATGACGTTTTTCGCGTCCGCCGCTTCCTTCAAAAGCTCTCCAAAAAACTCCTCTCGTTGTTTTTGATCCGTGTATTGGGTAAGAATTTTTTCCATATTGAGCTTAAGAACCCGTTTATACATCAATAATTGATTGGTTTTTCCTTCATAGATCCGCTTTGCTAAAGCGTCAACAATCGTGTGTTTTCCGACTCCTTCTTCCCCAACAATGAGGACATTTGCTTCTTCGGATTTTGATAGGGTTCGTTCTATTTCGTTTATTTCTTTTTCACGATTTACAACATTCCTCAATTTTTTTTGGTAATCCGTTGAGGTTAAATCAAATACATATGGATCAAGGGTAGGAGTGTAGCCGAGAGCCCAATCCCGCGCGACAGGGGGAATTGAGAAAAGATTGTGCGTTGTCCACCACCGAGATTCATTGATTGTGTTTTGATACAATTCTTCAAACCAATTTACGACACGCTCTCTGTTTTCCGGTACCATTAAGTGAGTTGACAGAAAACGCTCCAATTGGATGTTTTTTTCGTCCGTTGTCGTTTTTTTAAAAAAAGAGAATACGTAGAAAACAGGAAGAAGGGCGAGTTCCATAAGGATAAAAAATGGAAAAAGGAACAAAAAAAGAATTTGGAATACCAGATAGATTCCAAGAACACAAAGACGCATAGAAAACCCGATAAAGATTGAGATCAGATCAAATCCAAGTCTGCCGAACCACTCGCTCAAAGAAAATCCAACAGTGGCTTTTCTGGATATGAGATTTTTCCAAGGATGGAAGAGGGTTTTAACCAACGTGTTCACTGAAAAATAGTATGGGATAAAGATGAGTATGTTCGCTAGAAATTCAAAGAAAGATCGGAGGGTTTTTTTGCTAAATGAAAAGAAATTTTCATCCATAAAAAAATTATATACCACTCCGCTTCGACTTTGCAACTTTTGACGTATGCCTACCGAAGCTTTCAAATTGAGATAAGTATCCGATTTAATAAGCTGACTTTGTTTTATGATCGAAGCTCCGTTAGGTATTACACCCCTGCAATTTGAAAGTTAAGGGGCATAACAGGTTTTGGGGATTGCTCTTGACATTTCGATAGGATACGCAATAATAATACTACTTTATTCTTAAGCATGAACAAAAGACGAAAAAGAAAATCTTCTAACGGATCGTTGAATCGCTCGCTTCCCAAAACCGTCGGAATCATTTATAGTGACGTAAAACGAGAATATTTTCCAACCGAAGTCCAGTATATAACGGAAAAGGATGCATTGCACGATGCCCAGGTGATTTCGCTGTACCTAAAAAAGCTGCGGATAAAGACCCTATTGTATCCTGGAAATGCAACGCTTACGCAGAAACTTAGGCGGGATAAACCAAACGCCGTGCTAAATTTAGCGGGTTCTGTTAAGGGGAATGAATATCTTGCGTCATCCATTCCCGCAGTACTTGAACTTTTAGAAATTCCTTATACGGGAGCTGGTATTTTGGGAGAATCATTAAGCTATAATAAATTCCTTGTCAAAAAGCTCCTAGAACAGAATGGGGTACCGGTTCCCCAATATCAACTATTCAATAGACCATTCGATCTATTCAATCCTACGCTTCGTTTTCCCTTAATTTCAAAACTGAATGAGATTCATGGCTCAGTGGAGATAACAAAGGATTCCATATCGGAAAATGAGAAACACCTACGTGCACGCTTAAAATTTCTTATTAAAACCTATGAGCAGCCTGTACTAGTGGAGGAATTCATTGCGGGCAGGGAGATTACCGCGATACTTCTGGAAGGACTGAATAAAAAAGTTTATCTGGCTGAGAGAGTATTCAAAAAAAACAATGAAAAATATGTGTTCGCTTCTTTTGAGAATCAATGGCTTAAGGATAGCGATGAATCTTTTACCTACGTGAAATACCGAGATAAACTTCTGGTGGAATACGTAAAGAAAGCTTTTGATATCACCCGGATGTCAGATTATGGCAAATTTGATATTCGTTTGGATAATTCGGGCCGGTATTTTTTCCTTGATTGTAATAGTAATCCTGCCTTTGGTCCGAAAGAAATGGATTGTGCGCTAGCGAATATTTTGGATTTATTTAACATATCCTTCCCAAATATTTTAAAACGATTGCTACAGAATACTATCCGCGACGCAATAGGTAAAAAACTTCTTCCACTTACGAACAACGGGAGATCATGAAGATTTGTCCGTGCTACCCCATCCTCCTCGAGAAGCTTTTGAGAGAGCTCGTTTTTCTATGAAAGAGGTAATCTTGGCAATTTTAACGCATATTGCTTGCGCAATACGTTCTCCCTTTTCCACCGTGACCGGTTCTTTTGAAAAATTCACTACCTGGAGACCGATTTCATCCTTGTCCCCGTGGTAATCTTGGTCAATGATCCCAATACCGTTGGAGACCATAAGTGTTTTTTTGATGGGAAGAGACGACCGGCACGCCAAAAGCAAAAAGTATCCTTTGGGAATCTTGATGATTACATTTAAAGGAATGATCGTCGGTTGGAATGGGAGGATGATTTTTGATTCGCGCGCTACAAGGTCGAAGGCGACAGATCCCTTTGTTTGATACTGGGGAAGAGGGAGAATTTTGTCAATTCGCTTTATCTGTATTTTCATACTAGGTATTTATAGCATATTTGAATCTACTTTTATATGACGAGAAGAACTCCAATAGAACTGATACATACTCCGACGATTTTCCTTAACAAATTTTTCCTTTCCTTTAAAAAAACTACGGCCAGTATTACGGTCATAATGGTAGTTGTTTGATTTATTGAAGCGATCTGTGCGGCATTTTTCCCGACTTTGTATGCTTCAAATATGGTTACGGCTTGTATTGCGTACAAAAGAATGAATACTATCAATCGGGCAAGAGTTTTGACCCGAAATACTGTTTTTATCTTCATAAGCGGCCGGCGGTAAACAGCCCCTATGAATAGTCCTTGGGCGAAAAGAACCAAAGCGAAATAGAAGGAAACATTTATTTTTGTAATCACATACGCATCATTCACAAATTCCATTCCATAGCAGATCGCGGCAAAAATCGCTAAGACATACCCTGAATGGAAAGAAAAAGACTTTTTTTCCCAAGAAATAAGAACAATACTCAAAATTATGAACATCGTCCCTATGAATTGAACGGAGGAAAACGGTTCTTTCAAAAACAGGATGGCGGAAGCGATGGTGAAAAAAACCCTAGATGAAAAAATAATAGTGAATTCAGAGGCATCAATCCGCTTCAGTGCCTGAAAAATCAACGCGTTTCCCACTCCATACAAAAGAATAGGAAGAACAATATTGGGTATGAACGGTATGAGATTTGGGATGGTCACGCCACGGATGAAGACGTAACCTCCGAGCGTTAAACCGGTCAGAATCTGGAATACGATACAGAATGCAATAGGATCACTATCAGGTTCTTTGAGCAATGTTTTTTGCAAAAGTACGGAAATAGCGTACGTAGCGATACTTATCGTAAGAAGTATTTGCCATCCGTTAATCATAAAAGTATGGATATGACCCTTTTTTTATTATATCGTAATTATTCGCTCCTGCACCCCCTTTTTATTTTGTTTCTTTTCCTTTTGCAACAAGTCGCGGAAGGATTTATCTATGAAGCTCAGTCGTTTAAGTCCCGAAGCGGTAACGACTTGGGGATCCACGTAACGAAATTTTTTATGCAGTGCTTTTCTTCCTTTCGGAAGATGGTCTAGCGACTTGTTCTTTAACAGGGTTAGGATCGAATGGATTTTTTTATTGGAGGATTTTTTTAGTTTCTTCACAACAAAATCATCATATTTCCAAAGATCCTCACTGCGTATGATGTTTTTATCCAGAGCTTCTTTTAAGGCTTGTGCAAAGATTCTATACCTCACGACCGCTTCAAATCCACCCCAATGTTTTTTTTGCCGATCCAAAAAATTCTTGGCAAAGAGTATGGCTAATTCCCTATCATTAAACACGATCCGATCCTTGGTTACCGTTATTCCGCTCAAACATAGACGAGCGGTTTTTATAGGAAACTCTCTCAAAGCGTAATCTATACGGTCTGCGCACAAATCAGGAATTCGTTGCTCGAGTAGTCCAAACAAATAGTAATTGGTTATAAGGTTTGGGTCGATGTCGTATTTCATAAGAATCGCCTTAATTTCAGAGTTAAGGATGAAGGACTTGTGTTGATTGTCTTGGTATTCTTCCAGTTCGCTCATGTTATATACGTAATCAATAACATGCGAAAAGGCAGTATGGGAAACATCATGAAGGAGTCCAGCGATTTGTTCAAGTTCGGACGCCTCCAATTTCCTCAGCAATAGGAAAACTCCAACGCTATGATCATACCGGGAATAACCTTTCAGATGATAAAGCTGATCCGGTACTCCAAATTGAGCGATTTTTTTTAGTCTTTGAACGGGAGAGGATTTAAGCAGCTTAATAATTACAGGAGAGGTGATCTTATAAGTTCCATAGATCTTGTCGAAGATCGTTATTGATTTCATATCGTTTTATAAGAACCGATTTCAAGATGATATTCTACCACTTCTTCCTTCTTGTTAAAAATAAATTTACCGTTAAGCAGTTTGCCAGACAATATGGCCGGAAGCCAGTATATATCGTCTTTCCACATCAGGTGAAAGGGAAGATTGTTTTTCTTAAACCAGCGCGGTAGCATTTCCTTTGTTTCAATTAGCTCTCCACTCCATTCGCTTACTAAAAAAACATGCACTCGTTGATCAAAAGTTTTTCCTTCAAATTTATCCGCATAGTAAAAATCCAACGTGGCCACTTGTTTTAAATTGTGCGGAGTGACGCCGATTTCTTCTATTGTCTCACGGATAGTAGCATCTTCTATTTTTTCTCCCCGCTGCACTTTCCCGCCTACTCCATTCCATTTCCCTTTTCCAAAACCTCTCTTCTTCATGGCGAGCAAGATTTGATTTTTCTTAATGAGAAAGCTTAGAGTGGTTTTTCTCATGACGACTGTCCTCTTACTACGCCTTGATTATACGAAACAAATTTGAAATAAGAAACCTTTTTCTTTTGACAATAGTTTTCAAACTTGTCATTATCGTCTGTGTAAAAAAGAATAAAACCAGACCCCTGTTTTTTCCCTCCGGCGCCCGTTATTTTTCCAACTCCAAATCGTTTGAGCCTAAGTAGTAACCTTTTTGCTTCTCCGGAAACAACCTTAAGTTTCTCTAGTGCTCTTTGATTTTCTTGGAGAGCTTTCTTGAAACAGAATTGGTTCCCCTCTGCGATCGCGATCGTAACCTTCTTTGTACTCTTCTCTATCATATTCAAAATTCTCTCCATTCTTGCCGGCTTAATGGCATATTGTTCTTCAACTAGTCTAACCATCTCTGCAGTGTTTTCTGCCGGTTTCCCGCTATCGATAAGGTAAAGTCTATCTTCGATTATTTTTGGAACTTTAAAAGGTAGTGGGGAGATTTTTTTTAAAAACTTGAACTCTTTTCGGTAATAGATCAGCCCGCCGAAGCAAGAAGCGCATGTATCGACTCCTGAAGCATTCTGATGGAACCGTTTTTCAACTTCGTGTGCAATATCACTAATTGTTTCTTTGTCAAACTCTCTCCCCGTATACAGGAAAAGGAAGGCAGCGGTTGTTGCAACTGAAAACGCTGCCGATGATCCCAGTCCCCTTCCTATAGGAATATCTGAACTAATCTTGCAGCGGAATGGAATATTGCGAAATGTGATTTTCTTTCTCGTCAGATACTCTTTTACTTTTTCAGCAACAAAAAGAACATTTTTAGTATTTGTTGTTCCCCGAGACGCATCCAGAGAACAAGTAAGCCGTAAATGAATCGCAGAAACAAGCGCAGGTCTTCCGTAGACTACCGCATGTTCACCGGAAATGATTACTTTAGCAGGCGCAGAAAATCCCATACTAATTGGAGTCCGATCTTGTTTGAGGAATCATTCTTCCATTACGAAGATGGAGACATTGAGAGCAAGTTCAAAGTTTAAAGTGCAAAATTAAAAGTTTCAGTTTAAAATTCAAAATTTTATTTAGCTTCTTACTTTGAACTGCAACTTTGATACTTCGGCTTTGTTCAGTATCATCCTGAGCTTGTCGAAGGATGAACTTTGCATTTTGAATTTTTAACTTATTAGTAATAGTGGCCGCTGAGGGACTTCTCCTTACTTGCGCTTTGGAGGATAAATTGAATCCCTCGTGGTCGCGACAGGACTCGAACCTGTGACCTTTCGGATGTAAGCCGAGCGCTCTACCAACTGAGCTACGCGACCGAACACTCCTTTATCCCATAGCCAACTGACCTGCCCGCCGGCAGGCGGGGCTAAGCGGCCAAAAAAAGAAAAGTGGGTGTGGATAGAATCGAACTATCGCTCTGTTCTTTACCGCGCCCGACTTTGCCATGACTACTTGTGCGCTCTGATGGAGTCGAACCATCGCTCTGTTCTTTATCAGAGAACTGTTTTACCGTTAAACTAAGAGCGCAAAATATCAAAGTCATGGCGGGCGGGTCAGAGAACTGTGGCGCACTTATGTGCCCATTATAGCATAAATTTGTTTTGACTATTTCTCTTCCGCGGTAGTATAATATACCATGATTTATTTCTCTGAACTCAGAGGAAAAAGCGTCTTCACCGAGGATAATGTATATGTCGGAAAGTTGGATGACCTCATTTTTTTAGTCTCAGAAAAGCCTAAAATCACCAAATTGGTCATCTTGAGTAAAACACAGGGCGATTTAGTAATCCCGCAGGAATATCTCAAGAAAATTAACACCACATTGGTAATACAGAAGGATTTCAACACCTCAGAACTTCAAGAGAACGAACTGTATATATTGAGAAATATTCTTGACAAGCAGATTATCGATCTTGTGGGTCATAAAGTCGTGCGCGTGAATGATGTCGCTATACAAGACAAGGGAGAATTATATGTCGCCGGAGTTGATATTGGATTACTTGGAGTTTTTAGGCAATTTGGAATGGAGCGTTTTCTAATAAAATCCGCAAATTCGTTCGGAGTTAAGCTTACCCCAAGATTTCTATCTTGGGCAGATATACAGCCTCTTGAGCTGGCGCGGGGCAAAGTGCAGCTCAGAAAAGAGGAAGAAAAACTCCAAAAAATGCGAGCGGAAGACCTTGCTGATTATTTGGAAAAAACCAACATAGTCAATGTCAGGAAAATCCTTCGCATATTGGATGAGAAATTTGCAGCAGAAGTCATTGGGAATTTGAACATAAACTATCAGACGTCACTTTTTAAACATTTTTCCTCGGAAAAGGCGGCGAAAGTACTTTCGTATATTGATCCGGATGAAGCCGTTGACATTCTTCTCACTTTTCACAAAAAAAAGAGAGATGAAATTCTAAGTTTAATGGATCACGATCAAAAGAAAGTACTCAAATACCTTCTTTCTCTCCCACAGACTCCGATTGGCGATATCCTCACGACAGAATATGTTACCGTGTATCCTGAAAATACTTCCCAAGAAGTAATCCATAAAATTAAAGATGAAGCGGCGGATTTCGCCAGTCTTTACCATATCTACGTAGTTAATAAAGAGAATCAAATTATGGGAGTTTTCAACCTTCACGAGCTTTTGGTGCAAAACAGCGACATTCCTGTTTACAAATTCATGGTTCAAAATGTGATAGTCGTTCACCTCACTACATCAAAAGAGATCGTACTAAAAAAAATGCTCAAATATAAAATTGTTGCGTTGCCGGTCATTGACAAAGAACGCCACATGATCGGATTGGTATCCATAGACGATATTATGGAGTTTATTTTTGAAAAAGCGATTATATAAGCTTAATTTCCTTATGGATAAGATAGCCTTTGGAAAACTCAAAAGAAAGCTATTGATATTCCTGGCGGTTTTCGGTCCGGCGACAGTCACTGCCATGGCCGACAACGATGCTGCAGGAGTTGCGACGTACTCTTTGGCCGGAGCCAAATTTGGATATTCTATCCTGTTTGTCCTTCTTCTTGTCACGATCCTTCTTGCGATTACTCAGGAGATGGGTGTAAGGATTGCCATGATTACGGGAAAAGGATTGGGAGATCTCATCAGGGAAAGGTATGGGGTAAAACTGTCTGTATTTGTTTTTTTCGGGCTTCTGATCGCAAACATGGGTACGGTTATTGCTAATTTTGCCGCAATAAAAATAACGGCATCCATGTTCGGTTTTCCGCCGACAGTATTAATCGTCGGAATAGTAATCCTGTCATTTTTATTCATCACGAAAGGTAGTTATAAAACAAACCAAAATATTTTTCTCATCTCGTCTATCTTTTATTTTGCATACGTAATCTCCGCGGTTAAAGCGCAACCGGATTGGAGCAGGGCCTTTACAAGTGTTGTATTTCCGACAGGGATTCAATTCTCCAGGGAATTCGTATTTGCCTCAATAGCCGTTGTAGGAACTACCATCACCCCTTGGGGCCAGTTTTTTGTACACAGTTTTGTCCTGGATAAAAAATTATCTCCGGATAAGTTAAAATACGAACAATTTGAGACTTTTTTCGGAGCTTTTTTAACGAATTTCTTTTCTTTTTTTATGATCGTTGCGACGGCCGCAACATTGTTCGTCAATGGAATCCCTCTTATCACAGGGGAACAAGCCGCATTAGCAATCAAACCGTTCGCGGGACAGCTTGCAAGCGTACTTTTCGGTTTGGGTATCTTGAACGCAGGATTCATGGGGATTGTCATCGTGTCTTTGACAACCGCATATGCGTTTGCCGAATTTTTCGGAGTCGAGGGAAGCTTGGATGCTCCCTTTGAAAAAGGAAAAGTATTTTATGGCATTTTCCTTTTCCAGTTGATCGTGGCGGCTTTCATTGTAATGAATCCTGCAATTTCATTGTTTAAAATCGTCTTCTATACCCAATCATTAAACGGCGTACTATTACCGCTTATTCTTTATTTTCTCTTAAAAATTACCAATGACAAAGAATTGATGGGAATGTACGTAAATAAAAAGTGGTATAACTATTTTGCAGTGATATCTTCAATCGTGATTATTTTTGCCTTCTTATTTACGTTAATTTCTTCAATTGTAGGGTAAAAAAGGGTTTTAATCCAAAAAACGGGTTAGGATAAAGATTTAAAGTCCACAATATCTTGTCATTCGTCTTATCCCGCTGAGCGGGATGCGGCTCATGGAGCGATTATTGGTGGACTAATTTTTTTCTAAAGAAAAAAATTAGAAAGGAGGTGATCCATCCGCTCCTTCCAGAACGGATACCTTGTTACGACTTAACCCCCATCGCCGGAAGAATCCTCGCCAGCTAAGCTGGCTTCAAATTTTTTCGACTTTGTTGGCTTGACGGGCGGTGTGTGCAAGAGGCAAGAACGTATTCACCGCGGCATGACTGATCCGCGATTACTACCAATTCCGTGTTCATGAGGTCGAGTTGCAGACCTCAATCCCCACTGAGGACAGATTTAAGGGATTTGCTAGCCTTTGCAGGTTTGCGAAGCCCATTGTTTCTATCCATTGTAACATGTGTGTAGCCCAGGGTATAAGGACCGTGCTGACTTGACGTCTGCCCCTCCTTCCTCCCCAGCTAAGCTGGGGCAGTCTCCTGTGATAGATATAACACAGGATGGGGGTTGCGCTCGTTGTCCCACTTAAGGGCACTCCTCACGGAACGAGCTGACGACAGCCATGCAGTACCTGTCCCGACCTGCTTACGCATTTTCCTTGTTTCCAAGAAATAGAACGTCGGGATGTCAAACCCTGGTGAGGTTCTTCGGTTCGTTTCGAATTAAACCACATGTTCCACTGGTTGTGTGCCTCCCCGCCAATTCCTTTGAGTTTCAACCTTGCGGCCGTACTCCCCAGGCAGCCTGCTTATCGGGTTACCTACGCCACACGTCTGGCAAAGCCAGACATGCAGCTAGCAAGCATTCGTTTAAGGCTAGGACTACGCAGGTCTCTAATCTGCTTCGCTCCCCTAGCTTTCGTGTCTCAGTGTCAGTTATCTTCCAGAGACTCGCCTTCGCCACGAGTGTTCCCTAGGGTATCAACGCATTTCACTACTCCTCCCTAAGTTCCAGTCTCCCTTAAGAAAACTCTAGTTTATTAGTATTATCTTCGGTATTCCCGTTGAGCGGAAAAATTTAAAAGATAACTTAATAAGCCACCTACACGACCTTTTACGCCCAGTAAAACCGGATAATGTTTGGGGCCCACGTATTACCGACGCTTCTGGCACGCAGTTAGCGGCCCCTTTCTAGTAGGGTACCGTCAAGGCAGCTGAGCTGCCCTTCTTCCCCTACCACAGTAGTTTACGCTCGTTAGAGCTTCTTCCTACACGCGACGTCGCGCGGTCAGGCTTTCGCCCATTGCCGACTATTCCTGATTGCTGCCTCCCGTAGGAGTGGGGACCGTATCTCAGTTCCCCTCTGGCTGACCACCCTCTCGGGCCAGCTACCCGTCGTAGGCTTGGTGAGCCGTTACCTCACCAACTACCTGATAGGACGCAGGTCCATCCCTTTCCAAGAAGTTACTCTCTTTACTCCGACGTGACGTCGGAGACCATGGAGTATTATCCCCGATTTCTCGGGGCTATCCTCCAGACAGGGGCAGGTCCCTACGTGTTACTCAGCCGTCCGCCGCTTAATTCCAACCTTGCGGTCAGAACTTCGCTCGACTTGCATATCTCAGGCACGCCGCCAACATTCATCCTGAGCCAGGATCAAACTCTTAAAAAAAATATAGGAAAATCCCGACAAAAGTCGGGACTCCTAACCCGTTTACTGAATAAAACCCTTTTTGTTAAAGTGCGGAAACTAAGTAGAGTTATATTCTATAGCAGAGAGAAATAAAAGTCAACTTAACTTGTGCTTGTTTCATCGAATAACGAGTTTTGACAAGTGCTCTTTGTTTTTCGCGATTTTCATAAGCCCGTGAATCGTTACGTCGTCTGGATTCTCCGCGCAGATTACATCAATTTTTATTTCATTTGCAAAAAACCCATCGATTCCTTTAATGTTAGCTAACCCTCCGGTGAGCATGATACCCCTTTTGAATATTTCATCGATCGTTTCAGGGGGAGAGCCTTCGATGAGCTCTTTAATTCCGTCAAGGATCTGGTTTAAATGGGTTAAGAGAGCTTCCCTAATTTCCGATGTTTTGATGCGGATAGATTTCGGAAGTCCTGATTCAAGAGATTTTCCTCTGACCGTCGCGGTTTTTTCTTCTTTCTGAAAATGGAGAAGGTTTGTTTTAAGGGATTCACAGGTGGATTCTCCCAAGATAACGCCGTACTTCAAATAAACGTAGTTATAAATTAACTTATCCATATGGTCTCCGGCATTCTTTAAAGTCTTTTGATTCACGATTCCACCTCCTGAAACAATTGCCATTTCGATGAGTCCTCCACCAAGATCAACGATGAGATTTGGTTGGTGTGAAAAAATGTTGAAGTTACACCCAGCTGCCGTGGCAATAGGTTTCTCTATGAGTGATACCCCGGAACACCCTGCCTTCAACAACGCTTCTTCTGCTGCTTTCTGTTCTATCTCCGTTGCAACGGAGGGAACGATACCAAAAGCTTGAAAAGGTGGCTTAAGGAGAAGGTTAGAAAAATAGGGTTGCACAGCCTTTTCCATTGCTTTTTGGATAAGGGAAACCTCAGCGTCAAAATCTGAAATAACTCCGTTCACCACTGGCCGCACAATTCGGATGAAGTCAGGCGTTTTACCCAGGATGGTTTTGGCTTCTTTTCCAAAAAAAATAAACTCTTTGATTTTTGAGTTGTACCCCAAATAGGTGGGTTCCTTATATGCGATCCCTTTATCCTTCACTGCAATGCGTGTGGTGGAAGTTCCGAGGTCAAAATACAACTCAGCACCAGAAAAAAAAGGGAGTTTGATTTTTCCTATTTTTTCAATAAAATTAAACATATGTTTGAAGAAAACTCAAAAGTCAAAACTTCCTCCTTCGCCAAGGCTTCGGAGGACAAGCGAAAGTCAAAACTGGATATCCCATTAAGTTTTTTTTACTACTCCCTCTTTATCCTTGCACCGTTCATCATGAATCCCTTAACTTCTGAGCTATTTGAATTCAACAAAATGATATTTATCTATGGCGTTACCGCATGTGTTCTATTTTTTTGGTGTCTAAAGATGATCCTAAATAGAGTCATTATCTTTAAACGAACCATGTTCGATATTCCTATTTTGCTATTCCTATTTTCTCAATTTGCGTCTACGCTATTTTCTATAGATCCCCACACATCCCTTTTTGGATATTATGGCCGGTTTAACGGGGGTCTTGTTTCCATTATAGCGTATATTGTTTTATTGTACGGGTTCGTTTCAAACTTCAGCACAAAAACCGTTATTCGCATATTAAAAGCGTCTCTTGTGGTATCTTTTTTTGTTATCCTTTGGGGGTTGTCTGCGAAAATAGGGTATGATCCGACCTGTTTTTTATTTACCGAACGCCTGACTAATTCTTGCTGGACAGATCAATTCAGACCTGCAGAGAGGATGTTTTCCACACTAGGGCAACCAAATTGGTTAGGAGCATACCTCGCGATCAATTTTTTCGTTGGACTTTTCTTTCTTGTGACAGGATTCGTAAAGGAAAAAAACCATAAGAATATATCAACTCTCCTTCTATATTTGTACCTCCTTTTTAATTTTATCGGCATCCTATTCACTCGATCCCGCTCCTCCCTGGTCGCTGTGTTAGTAGGAGTCCTGATTTTTATCATATATGTTTTTTTCCAATGGAAAGACAGCATAGGTCAACCAGTAGTCAAGAAATTTATCCTCTTCGTATGCCCCTTTATCCTGATAGTTTTAGTCTTTAAAACCGGCATACAGTCTATAGATAAATACCTATCTATTCGCACCTATCTCAATACGCCAAAAGTTACACCCGCCATTGGGAAAACGCAAGGTAATGTGACAGAATCCTTCGATATACGAAAAATCGTATGGCAGGGTGCAATAAACTTAGGAAAAAAGTACCCATTTTTCGGTACGGGAGTTGAAACGTTTGCGTATTCGTACTACTTCGTGAGACCAAGCGAACACAATCTTACATCAGAATGGGACTATCTATATAACAAGGCTCATAACGAATTTCTTAACTATTTCGCTACCACAGGGTATGTGGGGCTGCTATCCTATTGCCTAGTTATCGTAACAGTTGTAGGATATGGAATATGTAGGATACGGTCAAAAGAAGAAAGTCAGACGAAAAAACTCTTTTTCCTCTCGCTTCTTTTATCATATCTCTCCATCCTGATCACCAACTTTTTCGGATTCTCAACAACAACGATAAACCTATTTTTCTATCTCATTCCGGGATTCTTCCTTCTGACCAGTGACCAATTTTCCCAGCCCCCCTCTTCCCCACCGTTGGAAACACAGGGAGACAATCTTAAAGAAAAAGGGAAAAAACTCATCATGGTCCTGTTGACGATGTCCACATTCGGTTTTATCATTCTAAGCCTAGTGTTCTATGTGCTAGCGGATATCCAATTTGCCGAGTCGGAAACGCTTGCGAAATCAGGAGACTATCAAAACGCCTCGACAATTTTAAATATGGCTCTGAAATACCGATACGAGCACGTGTATGAAGACAAATTATCGCATAACTTGGCAAACTTAGCGTTTCTCGCTTCGTATGAAAAAAAGATGGATCTTGCTAAAAAGTTAATAGAACTTTCCAAATACTACAATCTTAAAAGCATACGCGCTTCGTCGTCGAATGTACTTTACTGGAAGACAAAGGCTAAAAATTACTACCTGTACTACCAGTCGGATTTAGATACCAAAAATCTTGAGGAAGCGATAGCTGCGATAAAAACTGCGGGAAAATTCTCACCTACAGACCCAAAAATCCCCTACAGTCTCTCGGTTTTTTATTCCTTGCTTTTTGATGAAGTGAAAGACGCAAAAAAACGCGAGGTATTAGAAAAAGCTTCAATGAATGAAATCGAACATGCTACGGTTCTTAAACCTGACTACCGGGATGCCTATTTTCTTAAGGCGCAGCTTTACGAAAAGTATGGTCAACAAGATGCAGCCATACGTATATACCGATATATCCTTAACATAATTGATAAGAATGACGAAGAAATAAAAGATCAACTGAATAGGCTGGAAAGCAAACCGTGAGTTATGGAGTAGTGTTCGTGCTCGAAATACCATACTTACACGGTGATCCATTACAGCAGGACGTTCCCGTATAACCGTCTTGATCGACTCCACTTCCCGCATCATTCGCATTCTCAATGCATGAATACAACTGATACGATGATCTATCACCGGAGACAACATATTCATAATCAAAAGAAGAAGTAGGGTCGGGAGGGATAATCTGCATGTATATTTTTCCGCCCGCTCCTGTCAAAACTCCTCCGGCCGCTATGCTTGGGGGGTATTGCCGATTGTCTTCATAATACATTTCCAGAGCTTTCTGAATATGCTCTAGATCAGATTTTCTTTTCGCATCCCTTCCCTTTACCATTGAGGTGACAAAATTACCCGAGATCATTGCCGCAAGCACTCCAAGAATGGCAATCACAACCAATAGTTCAAGGAGCGTAAAAGAAAGTTCTGATAATACTCTATTACGAAGTACTCTCATATACTAATACAGTATCATATTATAAAAAATATTCCAATATGGATAGGTTTTCATTATAATACCCATGACACTTAACCGTATGTTCAAATCGTTTTTAAAAAAGGGATGGCCTATCATAATGCTCATCATCCTGAACGGGATCTTTTTTGCCCCCCTTTTTTTTCCCAACCTGAAACTCATCGTTACCCCCGAATACGGAGGAGGAGATGAGACGATCTTTCACTATCCGGTAAAATTTTTTTTAAAAGAATCGTATCGGAAAGGCATCGTGGTTCCATTTTGGAGTAAAGATATCGGAGCAGGGTACCCCCTATACGCTCAACAGGAATCGGGATTCTTGAATCCGATCAATTACCTTACCATTCGTTTTCTTCCATTCGTCACATCGATCAATTTCCAAATTTACCTCTATTTCCTTATTCTCTTAACCTCTTCCTATTACCTCGCTAGAACTCTCGGACTTCAAAAGATGACTTCCATGTTCTTCTCTACAGTTTATGCCTATTCTTTTTTCATCATTACGAACATCATCCATTTTTCCCACATGGCGAGTTTTGTTTTTTTCCCGATACTGTTTGCGTTGGTTCTCCGGTATTTGCAGGAATCCGAATCACGAAATAATTATTTGGTTTTCTTTATTTTTGTTTCTTTTTTGCAGTTAACAGCAGGTCATATTCAATATTCCTGCTATACTCACTTATTCATCGTGTCCTATGTGGTTCTTTTTTGGCGTTTTGAGCGGGATCCGGCTAAAAGGAAGAGAATTTTTTCAAAAGGTATATACCTCGTTGCATCCTATGGTGTTATTTTTTTGCTTTCCGCAGTGCAGCTTTTCCCCACGTATGAATTTTATGCGGCATCGAATCGCGAGGCCATTCCCCTAACCTCACGATCTGTCTCGTCCAATCTCAGTTTGAGCAGTCTACTGACTTTCTTCTATCCCTTCTTATTCTACTCTCCCTCTTTGGTGAGGAACTCCTTATTCGATTATACCCCGCCTTGGGACGGGAATTATTATTATGGGATCCCCCCATTCCTATTTCTCTTCCTGCTGGCAATTCCAACTCTGAGGAGTCGGATATTCAAACGGGCCCGGTACCGATATATTTTTTTACTACTTCTTTTCTTTTTCATCCTCCTGTCTTTTGGAGCGAATTCGCCACTTTACTTATTATTCTATATGCCCCCGCTTTCTTTTTTCAGAGTGAGCGGACGGTTTGTTTTATTTGTTGTGTTCCTTTGTGTTTTATTCTCATCGTTTGTGTTTGAAGAACTATATAAAAAAAAGAACCAGGTGTTGCGTTTTGGCTTAATTCTGGTAACCCTCATAAACTTTGTCCTCAACATGTTACTCATGTATACGTTCCATACATTTCAGGATGAAAAAGGGTTTTTTTCACAAGGGAAAACCATACGATATCTCAAAGAATCCGAGTCGAAGAGGATTCTGAATCCGTTTTATTTTTCCGAGGTGCTCCCGAACATCCTATACGTCAAGGGTATCCTGAGAAACATTCCCGTCTACTCTGAGATAATAAAAAACGGACTCCCTCTTGATTACAATCTGTTCTACGGGATATCCCACGTGAATGAATCCACATCCGCATTCAACCTTTTTCGACATAAGCTATACCTTTTCCTGGTGGAATCCAATGTAAATTATCCTGAGAGACTGGAAACGTATGAAACTCCGTTGTCAGAATCCGCAAAAAATTTACTTTACTATGCGGCGGTGGACACGATTCTCTCGCCTTATGCATTAAAGGATACTGATACCTATCTTCGCCTAAAAGAAAAAATACCCTCTTTTCTTCCCAAACTAAACTATTTTATTTATGAGGTGAAAGGTAAAAAGAACCGTGTTCAGTTCTACACAAAGTACATGAGGATATCTACATTTAAAGATTTTCAAGAAACAACTTCAGAGGACCAGGATGTCAAAGACACGGTCTTTATCGAAGAAGATTCCAAAGGGGCAATAAAAACCATTGGTACGACGGGTCAGTTGGATGCCTCATACTTTACGGAGGTTGATGAGAATGAGTATCTGCGTATAAAAACGAAGACTAGTGACGAGAGCATTCTTGTACTAGCGGATACCTTTTATCCCGGGTGGGAACTGTATATCGACGGGAAGAAAACTTCCATATTTCATGCCAATATTCTATTCAGGGGGACATTTCTTCCTCGAGGAACCCATAGGGTCGAATATGTTTATAAACCGGTATCTTTTTATTACGGTCTCGTTGTGAGTTTGGTAACGATTGTAGGTTTTATTGCCTTTCTTTTTAGGAAGAGGAATTAGAATTTCTTCAACGGGAGACGCTCCATATTTTTCTTTTCATTGTATATCTCCAAAAGATCGTAAACGTTTTTATTTTCCTGATCGCAGAAATAGTAGTACTTGAGAATTGCGGCAAGCTCACTGCTATCCAAAAGAGTTTTCCTCTTGAGATATTTCTTAACAAGGGGCAATCCCAGATTGCATGTTTTTTGCGCTGTATAGATTTCTAGTCGCAGTTTATCCATGTAAGGAGATTCCAGTTTAAGCGTATCTGAGATAAAGTTGAGGTAACCTAGCGCCTGTGCGTCGTATCCGTTTTTCTTAAGGAACGCGCAATAGAGTTCGAGAGCACTTCCATACGTTTGACGGATGCTCTCCAAATGGAGGATTTTGCCATCAGACATAAAAGTGTGAGGAAATCCATAGGTATGCTTCCATAACGTGCGGTTTATCGCGACAATGTTTTCTATATCTTCGACTGCTTTTTCCTCAGTTGGGTAATATTTCCAAAGAAGACCGTAGGGTAACCAAGAACCGCTAGGTGCCTGGCTTTCGAAAAAGATCTTATAGTTTTCGTTGTTTTTTTCCAGGAATTCTTTCAAGAATAACTGTTGGGATGATGTGGAGGGAAAAAATAACTGAGGGTAGTTTTTTTTCAGTTTCTCAATGTAGTATGGCCGGGCGAAAAGATCAGGGAAAATGAATATCAGATCTGTCCGGTACTTTTCAACGTAGTAATAATATGCGGTTGTGAAAAATCCTACGTCCGATTTCATGGCAAGAATAGAGTTTTTAGGAGGGGTGTCAAGAACGTTTTTTGCATACGTTTCAAATTCCGTAATATTCTTTAGTTTTCGAATACTTTTAAAGTTGGACCAGAATACGATAGCAAAATAAGCAAGAAAAAAAATGATCATAAGGAAGTGGGTAAACTGTTTTATCCGCTTGTTTACAATATTTACATTAAAAAAAATCATTGCTTTCTCGTATGCATACTGGATACCCAAAGCAAATGGGAATATGAGAATGGCATAAAGAGGAATCAGAAACCGTTCGAATGTCGCTACGATAAATGGACCCTGAAGGGGAAAATTACTGTAAAAATAGAAGAAAAGATGCGAGAAAATGCCCAGCGTTACAAAATAGAAAAAAGAGCGGCTCTTTTTATATAAATTCAACAATCCCAAAAGGATAAAAACGATTCCAATGATCCGGAAATCCTGAATAAGGAAAATCAGGGTAGAAAAGGAATTAAAAATTTGGTTTATAAGATGGGGTTGTGAAGTCGAAAATGCCTTGAATGTGCCATACGATGATCGGGTGATTAACCGTATGAGTCCATCAAGAGTCTTTGCATTTTCCCAATCGATGGGAGGATTGAAAAAGCTTGCTATAGGGGCATAGATAAAAAAAGAAAATCCTAAGAGAAAAAATATCAACCCTTTCCTTATTCTCTTCTTAAATATCGAAACGCTATCTTTTATCATCATGTACCATCCGGGTAGGAATAAAACCACCGTATGGTGGTGGGCGAACGTCATTCCGAGAAAAAAACACGCAACGAAAAACAGATTTTTGTTACGGGTTTTCTTAAGACGAAGTATCGCTAAGGTGATCATAAGGGAAAGAGCAGTATGGAGTGCGAATACCTCAGGAACCTCCGCATACAGCCAAACGGGAAAAAGAAAGGAAAAGAACAAACCAGAAAATAGGGAAAGATACTTATTCCTAGATATCTCAAGGACGATAGCATAAATTAAAACCGTTGAAAGAATCGTTGGTACGATAGAGAGGAGATTCGCAGGGACGTAGGGAGGAGCAAAAAAGAGCACCGTTCTTACGGTGTTTACCAACAAGCTATACAGAGGATATCCTGGGGGGTGCGCTATACTCCACGTATGAGCAACCGTACTGTATTCGGAACTATCACCCAAAAAAATATAGGTAGATTGAAACCAGCTAAACAAAAAAAACTGAATAATCGAAGTTAATAAAACCAACATCCTTGTATTCTACACGATTCTTTTTATTTCACGCACCAAACACATGCAAAGGTGGGGCTAGATGCTGGTCCGCAGTCTGCATCTTTATCTGCGACTTCCGTCATATCGCTTTCGAGGAATTTGGTATTCGGATCCGTTCTAAAGGACTTTGATGCGGGTTTAAAGCAAACTGTTACTGTTTGGTCTGTACCGGCAAGCTTGATTCTTCCGAGTTGCCCCTTTGCGAGAGTAGAAAAATCCGCTTTTAACTCCCCGGAATCAATGATAGCGGAGAGATTTACATCAGTGTAACCCGTGGAAAGATCACTGACGGATATTGTGGAAGCAGGTGCCCATGGCATCTGGCTTCTGATGGCATAATATCGAATAACAGCTCCATGAACTTCTGAAACAGTATTTCTTATCCCGGTATCATCACCTTTTTTCAGCTGCTCAAACGGATCCAGAGCTGCCATAAGGCCTACTGCTAATGCACCAAGAAGAGCAATCACGATCAAAAGTTCAATAAGGGTAAACCCAAACTTAGAGTTTTTCATATTATTTTCATCATAGATATCTTTTTTCCGCTTGTCAAGAGGTATTTTGGGCAATTATCCCTTGACATCACGTAGAAATCTGCTATACTATTATTATGTTAAACACTTTTACCCTTTCTGACTTTCTAAAAAAGTATAAGACTAATGAAGATTGTTTAGAGGAAATCAAAAATATCATCTATTCAAATGGGGTTAAATGTAAGATATGTAAGAAAATAACCCCTCATTACAAAATAAAAAGTAAAAAGGTTTATTCTTGTCAAAACTGTGGAACACAGGTAAGTCCTTTGGCAAATACTATATTTCACAAGTCTTCAACCGACCTTTTGGATTGGTTTTATGCAATTTACCTTATTACTCAAACCAGAGGCGGACTTCCAGCTCTTGAACTTCAAAGAATGTTAGGTTGTAGTTATAAAACCGCTTGGAGAATGGGACATCAGATAAGAAAACTAATGACTGATGAAGAGAAAGGTTTGCTTTCAGGTGACGTTGAGGTTGACGAGACTTTTGTAGGTGGAAAAGGATTTAACAGAATAAAAGTTGATTTTACGGAAAGACCTAAAGAGGTCGTTATGGGAATGGTTGAACGGGGAGGAAAACTGCGAGCAAAACATATTGAAACGACTGGAAAGTGGGCTCTACGGGAACAAATTGAGAAACACATTGATCCAAAAGCTCGTGTTTTTACTGACCAGTTTGCAGGCTATCATCAACTACGAAAGCTCGGTTATAGTCATTACAGCGTAAATCACGGGAAGTTTCAGTATAGAAAAGGTGACGCATACACACAGAACATTGAAAACGTATGGAGCCATTTGAAGCGTGGAATTAACGGAGTTTATCACCACGTATCAAAGAAACATTTACAAGCTTACGTTGATGAGTTTACGTTCAGATACAATAACAGAAAGTCAGAAGATATGTTTGCTCTCGTCTTAAACAGAGTAGTTAGCGTGAGGCGAAAATAGCCCTCTGAAGTATTTTATCAAAGAAATTTTTATCCGCAGTCTTTCTCATTTTTTTTACTTTTATAATAAATGCCTTCCTTTTTTGTCTAGGGGTTTTCATAATTGTATTTTACTAATTTCTTTTTTCAATTCACCATTCAAAGGTCTTTTTATAATGTCATCTTTCAGCTTCTTTTTATCGGTCTCGTTTAATGACAGATTCAAGTCATCTATGTAAAGTTCAAAATTATCATGTTCTTTTGCACCGTCACCATGAAAACAAGCTCTTCCTGCATACTCAGGTGTTTCTAAAATTACATACAGATACGTTACCGACTGTTCCATGGGTGTTCTTGAACCTACCCTTGCTAGATAATCTGCTCTTTGTTCTACTCATTTTGTCAATTCAGCTGGAAAAATCCTAGCGGCATATTTACCACTTTCAGCATCTGCGAGGTATACATAGATCTCACCTTTGTATTTGAAGATATCGCCAAAGGTAAGTGATAGTTTCATAACATTATTTTCATAAGCAATTCTATATCCTCTTTTTCTACTAGGCAGTCTTCATCCTCTGCGGCAATTGTATATGGTATCACTTCTAGCATATCTGTTTTTCTATATGACGCTTCTCTATGTGAAGCTTTTTCTATAAAAGCAGTGTTTTTGTCTCCATATCTTACACATACCTTTTCAAGTATTTCTAATTCTGATTTTGAAAAAAGATCAGCATCTTTTTGCGTAAATTTTCTTACAGGTAAAATACGATACATACCAAATCCCTTTTCTCTTTCGCATTTTATAGTATCAAATAAAATTGACTCGTCTATATTTTCACAAGCTGTGTCCACAAGGCTTTTTATTGTTGAAGGAATTGGCCCATGTTCCAGCTTGACATAAGTGTCGTAAGTTATAGGTGAGCCAAACTGTTTTAAGTGAGTAAAATCAGCGAAATAAAACAGTTTCATTAGTTTTGTTTTTCCTAAAAAAGTAGTGTCTGTATAATTGCAAAAATAAAGCAGTATTGCTTTAAGTTTGGCTGTTGGAATTTTCATAGTTGTGTATGTCTAGGCCTTATAACAACCTAAATTATACCAAACTTCAGCGTGTTTAACAAGTACGTTATTATACAATACAGTATAACACTTTTGGCCAAACGATTGTCAAGTCTTTGTTGAGTAATACTTTAATGAACTTATAATTTTATGGAAATTGAAGCAGGCACGTACGTTACACGCCTACCCAATCGCCGTATTTTGAGCAAATTTAAAATTCAAAATTCAAAGTTTAAAATTTTTAATTTTAAACTGCAACTTTCAACTTTGCACTTTTAACTTTAAACTTCTTTTAGATATTTTTCTCTTGCATAATTGGTTTTCGTGTGATACAGTAAATACCAGTATGGCGCCACTACCGAAAAGAAAACATTCAACCCAACGGAAAGGTAAAAGAATGTCCACGAGGACTATCACATTCAAAAATCTTGTTCCTTGTACAAACTGCCAAAAACCAAAATTACCCCATAAAACCTGTAAGCACTGCAGGAAATGATATCCATGGACATTCGCCACGATCAAAGAATAAAGATCATTCAAGAGCTTTACCGCAATACCTTCTTTGCTAAGGATAGTCCGCCATCTCTTGCTGTCGCTAAGACAAGGGATATTATCGAAAACGCGACACAAATCAACGACTACATCAAAAAATATGCGCAGAAATTCCCTATAGAGAAGATTGCGAAGGTTGATTTGGCGATTCTACAGCTTGCGGTCTATGAGCTGGTATTTGAAAAAAAAGAACCGCCAAAGGTTATCATTAACGAAGCCATTGAACTTGCAAAAGAGATGGGAAGCGGACGATCGTTTGCTTTTATTAATGCCGTATTGGGCAAAATTTATCAACAACACTATGCCGGGCAACCTAAAAAAACTTGAAGAAACTATCCATATCCAATTTAGAGATAAGAGTCTGATTGAAAATGTATTCGTGCACCGTTCCTATTTGAATGAACACAAACGGTTCCATTTACCCTCAAACGAGAAATTGGAATTCCTAGGAGATAGCGTACTGTCTCTAATCACCTCGGTGTATCTTTTTAAAAATTATCCGGATTTTCAGGAGGGCGATTATACCGAGATAAAATCATCCATTGTCAAAACCGAAAGCTTGGCGATTGCGGCAAGAACCCTACGTCTCGGCGATTATATCTATCTGTCAAAAGGTGAAGAGCAGGGTATGGGACGAGTTAACTCGAATATTTTAGCGGATTGTTTTGAAGCTCTGATTGGATGCATCTTCATAGATCAAAGCTTTGAGGCCGCCTATGATTTCGTAGTACGGTATCTATTCAAATCAAATAATCTTGACGGGGTCATTGAAGCAAAATCGTATCTCTCAGCAAAAAGCAACCTTCAGGAGTATATTCAGAGAAAGTTTAAAGTTTTGCCCTCCTATCGGGTCCTGGATCAAAAAGGACCTGAGCACGATAGGATATTCAGGATAGGGGTATTCTTGAAAAGCAAAAAAATGGGAGAAGGAGTCGCTTCTTCGAAGAAGCTCGCTGAGGAAAAAGCTGCTCAAGTTGCCTTTGAAAACCGGAAATCCCTATGATACAATTCTACCTATGGCTGTTGCATTAAGACTCTTTCGGTTAGGAAAAAAAGGACACCCGATATACCGCATTATTGCTATCGATAAAAGGAAAAAGAGAAATGGGAACTATATTGAAGCGATCGGCTCATATCATCCGGGAAAAAATCCCTTTACATTGGAGATTAAAGAGGAACGTTTCGCCTATTGGAAAGAAAAAGGAGCTCATATTTCTGAGGGTCTTCACAAGCTTCTTAAAAGTAGAAAGAAATCCTAAAATGGATTTGTCTTGGTAGCGTACCCTGATTCCGTTGCCTCTTCGGGTTCCTTAACGATAAACGTGATTTTATCTTTGATGCTTTTGAGTTCTGCAAGCGTTCCTTCGTTAAACTTTGCTTTTTCCGAAGAGGAGATTTCGACCTTCTGGTTGTAAAAGTTAACGCTCAGGGTCATGGAACCCGCAAACTGAGGGGTCAATTCGATTCTTTCGATCGTGATAAGCCTTCCGCTGGAAAACGTATAATTTTTCAGGAAGTCCATAAATGCATCGTCATTTCCTACTCCCACGATACTTAGTTGCAACTTATTTTTCGTTGAGGTTCTTATGTTGATCGCATATGACTTAATAACAAAATTCGTTTTTTTAGCGATTTCCTCAAGAGCATAGACGATAGAAAAATAATCCTCTGCGTTGGGGACCAGTGAGTTGACCACTTGTAGATATGATTCCAGAGCTTCGTCTCCCACGGAAAGTGCATCATTGATTACTTTTGCTTTCTGCTGGTATTCCAAAACTTCCTTTTCAAGAGCAAGGATCTTGTCGGAATTTTCTGCAAATCGCTGGGAATTATATACATAAACAAAAATCGTTAAGGATATTAGTATCCATAATCCCGCAATATAAATACCGTTTTCCTTGATGAGATTTCGTACGTATGGCTTAATTGTTAGTTTCATTCATCAAAATAAACTTACCACTCAACGATAATTCGTAATTCTCTTTTTTGACAGCGCTTTGATCAAGCGAGCTCAAGCCGCTTAATGAAAAGCTTTTCAAGGAAAGCCGCTCGAAGTTCTTCAGAAAAGAATCAGATTCTACAAACCTCGTAAAATCAATGAGACTTGAAAAATTCGTGAACGACACCTTAAACTCGACATTTCTGTTTTTATCGATAAAGAAGTTCTTAAGGGTTCCTCGGGTGTTCGTCTGGACTTGAGCCGAAATGCTTGCTAAATTTCCCGAAAGACTTGCGATTGCCGGCTGAAGAGAGAAAGAGTCCGTGGAGGGAGTATTTTGAGATAATGCAGTGACGAGAAGATTAAAGTATGGCAAGGCCTGGACATCGTCTTTTATAAACCCTTTTATTACACCATATTTTTTTTCAATGTAAAGGAGTTGTGCCTCGATATCCTTTTTATCCTTAAGCTGTTCAAGGTAGCTTTTCTTTTGATTCAAAAGTTTCTCTAATCTGGAATTTTGAGTATTTAGCCGAATAAACATGTAAATGAACACTGCAAAAAAAACGACGCAGGATGCAATAGCTGATATTCGGATATAGGAAAAATACTTTTCTATTTTTTGATAATCAACCTTACTTGAAAGAAGATTGATCTTGGTTTTCTTCATCTTAGGTTTCCTCCAATAGATGAAATGAACAGGGACAGATTCTGCTTAAAGAATTCTACTGACGGGTTTTTTTTAAGAACGCTATAGGGATTGATAACTGAGGTAGGGATTCCGATGGAGTTTTCGACCAGTTTTGCTAATGAGGGAAATCGAAAGGAGTCATTCAGTAAAAGAATTGTTCCTATGTTCATTTGAAATCTCTGGGCAATCACGTTGATGAACCGTTTGACTTCGCTCCCAAATTCTTTCACTACCGGTTCGACATTTGACTCTATGGGCAAACTGGATTGTTGACCGGCTTGATGGGATTTGAGGGCCTCGGCGGCTTGAGTCTGAGTAAGGTTTAGATTTAAGGCAGTCTCCTTTAAAAAAATGTAGAATCCCGTGTTAAAATTCCTCGTTTGGGTAATGAGATGAAACCGCGGATCAAAAAAATACAATGAGGTTGTATTTAGACTGAGATTCACTAAGAGTATTCCGGACGCGCTTTGAACATTGCTGAATATATCAACCGCAAAGCGTGAACATGCGCTTAATTCATTCTCAATGGATTCGGGGATTAATCCAGCCAGTTCTACGGTCTTTTGAATTTTTTCTATGAGTTTTTTTGAGGACGCGATCATCAACACGAGAAGTTTGTTTTCTTTCGCACTCTCACTTAAAATCTCAACGTCAATGTTTACTTCATCAATCGGCATCGGAATGAACTGGTCGGCTTGATACTTTATTGCCGAGATGAGTTCCTTTTCGTTTAACTTCGGCATGTCAAGCACTTGGGAATAGGAATAGGTATCCGGGATTACGACATTTACATTTTTCTTTGCGATCTTAAGGGTTCCAAGGAGCTTTTGGATGATGGTGGCGTGATCTCCGATAACTTTTTCCGTGTCCGCACTGTAAAAGGCAGGGCTCACTTCGGCAAACCCCAAGGATGAAACGTCAATCAGGGATCCGTCCTTTTTCGCATCCGCCACTTTGATAAAACTTTCTCCAAAATCCACACAAAATAACGTATCTGCCATATAGTTAGTATCAAGAAAAATGAGAAATAAGTCAAGAGAAAATTGCGGAAAGGTTAGTTCCTTAGCTTTATGCTGGTTTGGTAATGAAGCACAGCGGTAGTTTCTTCAACGCGAGTTGATGCGGTATTATAATCCACACCAAAGGCAATAGTTACGAGTGCCGGAGTTCCGATGTTATTGCGTGTACACGAAATTACAAAGTCCGAAATGCGTACGTTCGACGTCGTCAATTCTCGGGTAGACGTTAATTTTGATGACTCGGAAGCGATTTTGTCGCTCAAGATATAGAATCGGAATTCGTTTCCGGATTTATCCTTGAAATAAAAATTCGTTCCACTGGAACTTTGGTATGATGAACCGGTTGCGGCACACCGTTCGTTTGAAAAGGTGGGAGCACTATAGGTTTGGAAAATATTTTTTGCTTCACTTCGAATGATAGTTTCCATGACATTCAATACATAATCCCCCTGTCTTTTTACCTCAGATAGCCGCTGTATTTTCACCTGTTGGTTGGCAACCCCAAAAAAAATAGCAAAAAGCACCGGAAGAGATACTCCAATAACTCCCATCACAACGACAAGTTCAATAAAAGAGAATCCTTTTTTATTCATTCCCATACGGAAAAGACCGTGTTAATTGGTATTGAGTACGTGTTTCCATATTCGCGCCACTGAACAGTGACTGCAATTTTCATTTGATCGGATCCATACTGCTGAAGAACGGCCCAGCGGCGAAAAATACCATCTAAAGTATAACTTGTACCGCAGTCGTTTGAGAAATTCCAGTTAAGTCCTTCATTGAAACAATAGCTCACGGATGAAGGTTCAGTGGGAACTCTATTGTAAAAAGTTTTCCAATCAACTTCTTTTTCGGACTTCAACCACTCAAGAAGTTCCTCAGCATATCGGGTTCCCAGTATTTTATGCTGGTTGACCTCATTGTTCCGGATGGATGTAATCGTCATTGATGCGGCGATCACGAAAAATACAGAGAGAATAGAGACAAATATCAACACTTCCACGAGCGAAAACGATTTGGTCTCAAGTTTACCCATCATATACAGTATACATTTTTATAGTCAGAAGCAAAAGGTCAGCACCCAGAAGTGTAAGAGGTTCCTTTGGTAATGATACCGGCCGGAGAAACCGTGATATCAATGCATTTGCTCGAAGATGTATTCTTAACTTTTACGGTAATATCTCCGGCGCTATTGGTGCCGGTCGAGAGTTTGTAAAATGGGATGGCCGTTGCCGACTCGACAGTTATATTCCGATCGGCTGGAATAGAATACGTATATATGGTAGTTTCACCACCCGAACAGACGAGGCTCATCCTGTATTGAGAGGCGTTAATCACGGTTACCTTATAACTGATAAAATCTCCGCTGCAGGTTTGGGAAAGATTGACATCTGCCGCAGATGACTTTTTTTTGGCCAACTCTAATACATCATTGACTTTTCGCGCCTCTGCTTCCAGCTTAATGTCTTCGTTGTAGCTATTGTAGTATGCAAGCGAAAGACCGGAGAAAAGCGCAATGATCGTGATGACGATGAGAAGTTCAATGAATGTAAAACCTGTAAATCGCGAAAACGATTTTGTTGCTTCGGCTTCACCCCTCGGCCTGCCTGCCGGCAAGGCAGGGAGAACCCAAGCCATTCGCACAAAATGTTTTCGCAATTTAGAAAAAAATGAGCGTGTCATTGTCCGTACGGTCCAACGCAATAATTGCACGTAGCTCCGGTACAACTGACTCCGCATCCACCTGCGGTCGACGACTCAAGGTATGCGCCCAGCGTATAATCGGAAGAGCTTCCCGTGTAATAATACGTGTAGGTTGGGCTACGGGGGTCTGCCGGAACGCTCTGCAAATATTTTGGAGATCCAGTAAGTAATGATAATGCTGCCGGGTAGGAACCGTTGTTGCTGCGATACATTTCCAGGGCACCTCTGATATTTTCCAAATCCGCCTTTCTTCTGCCGTCGCGGGATTGTTTCATTAGCTGAGAATAAGTAGCTACCCCTCCTGCAATTAATAGCGCAATGATGCTGATAACTACGATGAGCTCAAGAAGCGTGTATCCCCTATTATTTATCATAAATGATTCTAACTCATAACTTACTGCTGGTTTGAAACCGAAAAGGTTACTCCTGCTCCAGCTGATTCCAATGGGACAGAAAGCGTGAATGTGTTTGTCGTCCAGGATACCGAGAATACATTTGATGCCGGGTCAGTAATCGTGAACGTACCAATTCCAGTTACTGGACAGATTGCACTTATGGTTCTGGTTCCTGTGCCGGTTACGTTAGGGTATGAGAAATTGTTTGCCGTATAACACTGCTCCATCATTTTTTGCATATCTTGAAGATCGGTTTTTCTCTTTGAATCGCGGGCCCTTTTTTGGACAGACGAAAAAGCGACCATACCCAGACTAATGAGTATAGCCAGTAGTCCAATGACGACAAGAAGCTCCAAAAGCGTAAATGATTTCTTAAATCGGTTCATATTCAAGGTTGGGTAACTACGTAACACCAGTTAGTTGTCGAACAAGCTCCACCGGTACATGTCGTGCAGGACGCGACACCGTCCAGATCAGCGGTGTTTTCGAGACAGGCGCAGAGAGTATAGGTTAATATATCTGCTCCCAATGTATATTTATAACTTTTACCCGGAGAGGGATCACCCGGCATTTTATTCATATATACGGATCCTGTGCACAAAGCACCACTGGACCAGCAGGCACCAGCTGCTGGAAGTGAGTCCGTGGCCGGATAGGTGATCGGCGATTGGTTATCCTTGTACAATTCCAGAGCTTTCTGGATTTGCCTCAGGTCGGATTTCCTTTGGGAATCCCGCGCCCGTTCGCGGGTGGACATGTAGTTTGGAAGAAGGAGAGCCGAGAGAGAAGAGATAATCGCAATAACAACCAAAAGCTCGATGAGGGTGAAACCAGCGCAAGAATTTTTTTTTAATATTGCCTCCATATAAATTAAAAGTTTAAAATTCAAAATTAAAAATTGCAATTGAAAATTTAAAATTAAAAACTTTCAACTTTGAACCGAAACTTTGTACTTTGAACTTTGAATTTTTAACTTGATTTCATGCTATATTTTTTTTTAATCAAAATCAAGAGGTTATCAACGGCAAGTTGTGCGTTAATGTTATTGTTTTCCATGAGACGCTTTAGACGAATGATCTCTCTGAGGATGCCGCCGCTTCTTTCATCTTTTGCAAGTCGATTCCTAAAAAAGAGAATAAGTTGTATAAGGATGGCTGAAGCATCAGTCTTTGAAGTCGTGGTAAACGGCTGTCTCCCAAGAATGGAAAGGTCCGGATTTGTCACAAACTTCGTCAGAACTTTTTCTATTTCTCCATCCAGTTTAACGTCCTGGGATTTTGCAAGATGCAAGATTTTCGCGCGTGAGACGATGGTCGGAAGAAGCGAATGGACGGTTAAAACGCATAAGATGAATTGGACGTTCTCAGGAGCTTCTTCCAACGTTTTTAGAAAGGCGTTTTGGGCTTCCAGCGAAGATAGGTGAAAATCCTCGAATACATAAGTCCGCCTGAACGGTTGGTAAATAGCAACCTCCTTAATCACCTCTTTGATTTGATCGAGGGAAAATTCCTCCTTTTTTCTCTGGATCCGCATCATCCTCTGTCCTTGGGTATTTTGGAGTGAATCCAAATACGATTCTAGAGCGGTTTTCTCATCCGTTACAACAATTAGAGGGATCATGTGATATTTGCATTTTAACAAAAAAAACTATATAGTGAAAATATGAATCTCTCCACAAAACAATTGTTAGGACAACTCATAAAAAACAATATCATTACCCAAGAAGAGGCAGAGAAATATGAGGTAAATAGTCTTCAAAAAAACCTTCCTATTT